>JBKPCW010000211.1:0-9951 GCA_046727555.1 Candidatus Dormiibacterota bacterium
TCGTCCGGCGAGCCACCGAGGTTCATCTCGCGCACCGCGCGTGCGAACTCGTCGCCGATGGGCGCCACCGCGTTCTTGGCCACGGTGTCGATCGCCTGGGCGAAGGAGTAGCCCGCTTTGAGCGCGTTGGAGAGGAGAGTCAGCGTGTCGCCGAGCTGACCGTTGAACTTCTTCAGGCGCTGGTTGATCCTGTACTTCACGTAGAAGCCGGGGATGAGGTAGCCGGCAAAGAAGAGCAGCGCGAAGAGGATGCCCCAGCGCCAGTACGCGATCAGGCCGACGAGCACGCCGCTGCCGAGCTGGATCATGAAGTACTCGCTCGGGCGGAGCTTGAGGTCGGCCCTTTGCAGCTGCTCGGCCACCGACGGCTTGCCCTTCTTGGCGTCGCCGCGGCCCATTCGCTCGGCCGCCGGCGAGAACAGCCGGTTCAGCGAGTCGCGCATGCCCTGCGACTGGGGAAGCGTCTGCGAGCCCGCGGTCGTCACGCCGTAGGCGGCGAGGCGGGCCTGGAAGTCGTCCGATCCGCCGGCCGAGCGTCGCATCTGGCTGATGCCCAGGAAGAAGAGGAACACTCCTCCGAAGGCGATCAGCCCCAGAACCACGGTAACGCTCATCTAATCCTCCTGCAAGGTCAGTACAGCTTATCCGGCGATGGCTGCCGGACAGGCGCGAAAAGTGATTCGGCTACGTCTTCGCCCTCGGCCCTGAGATGCTCCATGCGCATCGGAAGGACGCCGGATCCGCTGTGAAAGCCGACGGCCTTGCCCTCCGGGCTGACCCCGACCTGCCTGAAGGTGAAGAGCTCCTGCGTCATGACCTCACCCTCTTTGCTGATCCCAATGACCTCGGCCACGCTGACGATGCGGCGGACGCCGCCGCGGAGGCGGGACTGCTGCACGATCAGGTGGATCGCGGAGCCGATGGTCTCGCGGATGGCGCGCGACGGCAGGTCCTGGCCGGCCTGGAGCACCAGCGTCTCCAGACGGACCAGGCACTCACGCGGATTGTTGGCGTGCAGCGTCGACATCGAACCGTCGTGGCCGGTGTTCATGGCCTGCAGCATGTCCAGGGCCTCGCCGCCACGGCACTCGCCGACGATGATGCGGTCGGGGCGCATACGCAGACAGCTCTTGACGAGCTCGCGGATGGGCACCGCGCCCTTGCCTTCGACATTGGGCGGGCGCGACTCGAGCTGGATCCAGTGCGGCTGCTGCAGCTGGAGCTCGGCCGCGTCCTCGCAAGTGATCAGGCGCTCGTTCTCGGGGATGAACGACGAAAGGATGTTGAGCAGCGTCGTCTTGCCTGAGCCGGTGCCTCCCGAGACCAGGATGTTGAGCCGCGCCCGGACGCACGATCGCAGGAAGGTCATGATCTCGGGGCTCGACGATCGGAAACGGTTGACGATGTCGGCCGGGCCCCACTTCTCCTTGGAGAACTTGCGGATCGTCAGCGCTGGGCCTTTGAGGGCGATGGGCGGGATGACGACGTTGACACGCGAGCCGTCCTTGAGGCGCGCGTCACAGATCGGCGTCGATTCGTCGACGCGCCGGCCGACCAGGCTGACGATGCGGTCGATGACCTGCCGCATCTGCCGCTCGGACTCGAAGGTGACCGAGGAGAGGATCGGCTCGCCGCTCTTCTCGACGTAGATCTGCTTGGGGTGGTTGGCCATGATTTCGGTGATGTTCGGGTCGGCCAGCAGCGCTTCGAGAGGACCGAGACCGAGCACATCGTCGAGGACCGAATCGACAAGGCGCTCCTTGTCGTTCTTGGTCATGGTCATCGCCGTGGTGCGGAAGTACTCCTCAGCGAGCTCGACGATCTTCTCCCGGACGCCCGCCTTGTTCGACGAGTCGATCTCGTCGGCGAACTTCTCGATCAGCTTGGCGTGGATCTGGACCTTGGCGGCCGTGAACGCGGGCGAGAGCTCAGCGCCGCCGACCTGGCGGGCGGCCGCCGCGGCCTGAGACAGCGACACCGGCGCTGCCGGCGCCGGAGCCGCCTGCTGGGCGACCGGCATGGTGGTCTGGGGCGTGTACTGGGGCGCCCCCGGCAGGGTGGCGGTCGCCGGCCCGTTGGCGGCGCCCCCCGGCGGAACCGTCTGGTTCTGCTTGACCCTGTCGAGGAGGCCCATTACGCCCTAGCGGCTACAACGCCGAGAAGTGGTACCGCGCGTCGACCTGCTTGCCGCTGACGCCACCCGCCGCCGTCACCGCGGGACAGCTGGGGTCGGGCGAGCTCGGAGGCGCGGCGAGGTAGTCCTTGTAAGACTCGAGCGTGTACTTCACCTGCATGTTCTGGAGGAACCAGGTCATGTATTCGGCGTCGCATTGAGTCATCTGGATGGTCAGGCTGGAGGTGACGCCCGTGGTGGTGGCGCCCTGCTGGCTCGTCGTGGCGCCCGACCCGGCCGCCGTCGTCACGCCGGACGATGCCGGACCGAGCCCGATGACGCGTACCCCCGTGAACACAGTCTTGCTGACGGTCTTGTCGACGGAGGAGCTGACGCTGCCGCTGGGGGCCAGCTTCAGGACCTGGAGGCTCCCGGAGACGATCACCGTGATGTAGTCGCCGAGGCTGATGTGGCCCGCCACGCCCTGCTGCTCGCCGGTCGGAATGGTGATGGCGATGTAGCCGCTGGCCAGCGGCAGGTAGGCGGGGGCGGCGCCGGCCGGGACGACGTTGAGGTCGGTGGCCAGCATGTCGGAGCTGATGAGCGCCCCACGGCTGATGTTGATCTGGGCGATCTTGTTGACGACGTCGTTGGGGTTGGTGTAGACGTTGGCGATGCTGCCGTTGCCGTTGACGGACGCCTTCGCCGTCTCGAGGTCGGCCGAGGTGATCTGGTGGCGCAGCGGGATCGATTGCTTGGCGATGACCACGGTGGTCGTCGGGCCGCCGAGGGCGGCGCCGCCGCCGACGTTGCCGAGCAGGAACACGCCGCCGAAGGCGAGGGCGGCGAGCAGAACGCCAACGATGATGAAGAGTCGACCCCCGCCTGGACGGGGCCTTGCAGCAGCAGCTGGGACGGCCAAGACTAAGTCACCTCCGATTGATTCCTGAGAACGGGATTCGCGAAAACGGCGACATTGTAAGCACCGGGACCACGTTCTTCACCTAATTCGCTGTAAAGAAGAGAGAGCCCCTCGCGGGGCTCTCTTGAAGGTGCTGTTACGTGGGCTCTACGCTCCCAGAGCGGCTACGACGTTCGAGAAAACGTTCTTGATCTGGTTGCCCATCGTAAGAAGGATCACGATGACCACGATTGAGACCAGAACGAGGATCAGAGCGTACTCAACCATGCCCTGGCCTTCCTGACGGGTCGTAAGACTGCGAAGCTTCCAGTAAAGGCTCAACATCTTTGCGAATTTCACCTCCTTTTTTCGAACTACAGGGTTCTGAGCTGCTAGACGCTGTCCAGTCCCCTTTCTTGCGGGGGTGTAGGCGTCCTCTCGCGGCGAGGATCCTACTGATCGGTACCCGGACAGGTCAATTCATTAGCCAAAACGACCGGGGTGCCCGTCCGGGTCGCTAACCTTCCCGCCCGGACATGGAGGCGTCGGGCGTCGCTCAGCCTTCGGAACGGCGCTCGGGAGCCTACTGGCGGGACATTGTCCTCGGCCGCCTGGTCCCCTCCCTCTTCTTCAGCCTGTTCCTGGCCCGGGAGCTCGTCCTGCTCTGGGGAGGGATCCAGGGGGTCCGCCAGCCCGTCGACCTTCTATTCGTGGGCCAGCAGCTGCTGGCCCTCGCCTACTTCACCCTGCTCGTCGTCCTCTACGCCGTCCGGCTGCCCCAGCGTGGCACGGACCACCGGCTGACGGTCATCTTCATCGCCTTCAGCGGCACGTTCGCCGCCATCAGCGCCAGCTTCCTGCCCGGCGGCACCCGGCGCGAGGGGCTGGTCCTGGTCGCCGACATCCTGGCCACGATCGGGCTCGCCTACTCGGTGTGGGGCCTGGCCTACCTGCGGCGGTCCTTCTCGATCATCCCGGAGGCGCGCCGGCTGGTGACCGGCGGCCCGTACGGGCTGAGCCGGCACCCCGTCTACCTGGGCGAGGTCCTGACCGCGATCGGCGTCAACCTGGCCACCGCCGGGTGGCTGAGCGCCCTGGCGATCGTCTACTTCATCTCCTGCGAGCTCCTGCGCATCCGTTGGGAGGAGCGCATCCTGGCCCTGACCTTTCCGTCCGAGTACCCGGAATATGCAAGACGCGTCCCCCGCTACCTACCCAACCCCTTCGCGCGCCGCTGAGAGGCCGCGCGGCGTGTGGCTGACCGAGCGGCTGACCGCCCGGACGCTGCTGCTCGGCGGCGTGATGATCGTCGTCCTGGCGCTCTTTGTCGGCGCCGAGCAAGACCCGGACTTCTGGTGGCACATCCGGATCGGCGAGTGGATGCTGCAGAACGGCCGGCTGCCGAGCACGGACATCTTCACCTTCACGGCCTCCGGGCACATCTGGACCGACCACGAGTACCTCACCGAGGTCCTGATGTGGCTCGTCTACAGCACGCTCGGCCTCGCGGTGCTCGTCGGGCTGTTCGGGCTTGTCACGTGGGCCGGCTTCTGGTTCATCTACCGCCAGGCGCGCCGGCAGCCGTTCGTCTTCATCGGCCTCGGCCTGGCGATCGGCGCCATCGCGGGATCGCCCATCTGGGGGCCGCGGGCGCAGATGATCACCTTCGCTCTCAGCTGCCTCGAGCTGTACTGGCTGCGCTCCTACCTCAGCGGCCGGAGCGTCGCCATCATGTGGTTCCCGCTGGTCATGGTCGCTTGGGCCAACCTGCACGGGGGCTGGGTGATCGGCTTCGCGTGGCTCGGGGTCGCTCTTGCTTCCGAGCTCTGGGGCTGGGCCTGGGACCAGGACAACCCGGCGCACCGGATGCGCGTGCGCCGGCTGCTGATGGTGGCCGGCGCGTCAGCCGTCGCCGTGGCGGCGACGCCCCATTTCCTGAGCCTTTATCCCTACCCGTTCGAGACCCAGGGAAGCGCCGCCCAGCAGGCGCTCATCCAGGAGTGGCGCAGCCCGGACTTCCATGTCCTCGAGCTCCGGCCCTTCGAGCTGATGATCTTCCTGGTCCCGATCGGGTTCGCCCTCAAGCGGCCGTCGGTGTTCGACCTGCTGCTCGCCCTCGCCGGCCTCGGCCTGGCGCTGCAGAACGTCCGCAACATCGCCCTCTTCGTCGCCGCGGTGACGCCTGTGCTGATCAACACCTACGGCGGCTGGTGGACGGAGTACGCGAAGTCCCACGACTGGAGGTTCACGCTGCCTTCGCGGCCCGCTTTTGCCGTCATCACGGCCGTCGCCCTGCTGTTGATCATGGGCGCCACCTCGCTCCGGGTCGTGAACAGCGTCAGCCCGGCGCGCCAGCAGGCCCTGGACGCGGCCGCCTACCCGATCGGGGCCTCCGACTGGCTGGCGGCCCATCCGGAGGTGGGCACGCGAATGTTCAACCAGTACGGCTTTGGCGGCTACCTCGCGTACCGGTTCTACCCGCAGCCGAACCGGCGTGTGTTCATCTTCGGCGAGGCGGCGCTCATGGGCGACAACCTGCTCAACGAGTACGCCGACGTGTACTACGTGCGGCCGAACTGGAAGCAGGTCCTCGAAAAGTACGGGGTCGACTACGTCGTCGAGACGACTGGCGACCCCCTGCCCAACCTGCTGGCGACGCAGCCCGACTGGACCCTCGTCTATCAGGACTCGACCGCCGTGATCTACGTCAAGACAACTTCCAGACCTTGAAGCTCGGAGTGTCGTAGCCAGGCGGACCGAGGTCGGGCGGCGGCCCAAGCTCCGTGGTCCAGATCACGTACCGGATGTCGTTGGCGCGAACGAACGCCTGGAGGTCCTGCTTCCCGGTGAGGACGTCCAGCGCCGTCTGCGTCTTGCTGACGTAATCGAAGGTTTCGTCGTAGTGGCCGACGTACACGGTGTCCGCGCTGTATGCGGGCACGTACAGGCCGACGCCCGGCATGCACAGGACGCGGCCGGCGGGCTGCGAGCCGAGCCAGTTGAGGCCGTCGTACTCGGCGCTGCTGAACGAGTACTGCGGCTCGGTGGCCACCGCCAGCGGCGCGAGGACCAGAAAGGCGCTGCCCACCGCCGCGAATGCCACATAGGAAAAAGGAATGAGGCGCCGCGCCCGGAGGCTGCGCAGCCGTGGGAGCACCGAATCGTAGAGCCCCCGCGCCCCGAGCACCACGAGCGGCAGGTAGAGGCCATCGAGGAAGCGCCGGCGCAGGTCGCCGGCCGGGTTCGGGAGATAGAGGATCGCCGCGAGAAGGACGAGCCATGCGAGGAGGAACAGGTCGGCTCGCGTCCGCCGGCGCAGCGCGCCGGGGATCCCGGTCAGAGCGAGCAAGAGCTGAGGCGCGATGGCGAAGAACAGGCTGATCGTCTCCGGCGGGAGGGCGTTCTTGGAATGGAAGGTCCACCGCTGCACCTCGGGGTTGCCCACGAACGCGAAGTACGAATAAAGGATGTAGGGCGCGGGGACGGCGAAGGCGAGGGCGGCCGCCGCCCAGCCGCGAGGACGCGCGGGCCGGATCAAAAGCGCGATCGCGGTCGCGCCGCCCATCAGGATCGGCATCTGCGGGTGGATCGATGCCTGGCCGAGCCAGGCGAGCCCGGCGAGAAGGCCGAGCCACACGCTTCCGCGGTCGATCGCCTTGAGGGTCAGGGCCACGCCGGCGGCGGCGAAGACGCCGGACCACGCGAAGTGCGGCAGAGCGAGCACCGAGTAGAAGGCGGTGAGCTCGGGCATGCGCCAGTCGAGCGTGTCGGTCTGGTTGCCGAAGATCACGGGGTGGCCGAACGCCTGGATGACGTAGCCCATGCCGAGGCCGATCGCGCAGAAGAAAAAAGCGAACCTCCGGGCAGACCGGTCCTGGATGAAGTGGGTGATGAAGAGCCAGGCCGCGGCCATCAGGGCGAACGCCGCCGCGATCCGAGCCAGATGGAAGACCACCAGCAGTGGAAGGCTGGTCAGCGCGGCGATGTGGCCGAGGACGATCCAGAACATGAAGAGGTAGGCCGTCGGGCTGGGCTCGGTGGTGTAGCGGTTCTCCCACGCCCACGAGCCCTCCCAGCCCTGGCGCATCTTGGCCAGGTAGGTGTTGGCGTCGTCGCCGAGGTAGAAGAAGCCGATGAAGACGTGCCCCTGCGGCTCGACGAGGTAGGCGTAGACGTAAGGGATGGCGGTGACGACCGCGAGGACGAGACCCATGAGGAGAGGCAGTCGCCATTCGAGCGTGCTCTCGTCGCCCCTCACCCTGACCCTCTCCCCTGGAGGGGAGAGGGATCCTTCCAGGACCTTCATCGCGCCATGCTCAGGCGCAGCACGGTCCACAGAGCGCGCGTGATCTCGCCCTGGGAGACCTTCGACGCGCCGGCGACGCGGTCCTCGAAGTGGATCGGCACCTCGACCACCGGGTAGCCGAGCTTGACCGTGCGGTGGACCATCTCGATCTGGAAGGAGTATCCCTGCGAGACCACCTGCCCGAGCCTGATCTGAGACAGAAGGTCGCGCGTGTAGCAGCGGAAGCCGGACGTGCAGTCGCGCACGCGCAGGCTGAGAAGCGTCCGGCAGTAGGCGTTGGCGCCTCGCGACAGCAGGAGCCGGTGGGGCGGCCAGCCCTCGACGCTGCCCCCGCGCATGTAGCGCGAGCCGACCGCCAGGCCGCCGCATCCGCGCGCCGCATCGACGATCGCGTCGAGGTCCTGCGCGCGGTGGGACCCGTCGGCGTCCATCTCCATGAACAGGGCCGTGCCTTCGGCGAGACCGATACGGAACGCGTCCACGTACGCGCTTCCGATGCCGAGCTTGCTCTCGCGGTGGAGCACGCGCACGCCCTTGTCCGCCGCGGCGAGCTCGTCGGCGAGCTCGCCGGTGCCGTCCGGCGATGCGTCGTCGACGACCAGGACGTCGTGCCCGAGGTGACGCACGGCGGCGACAACACGCTCGAGGTTCTCCTTCTCGTTGTAGGTCGGCAGTACCACGAGGGCCTCCGTCGGCTTCGACCTGCGCTCCGTGAGGCGGCCCGGCGCGCTCATCCGCGCAGCCTGAGCCGGATCACGTGCCCGAGCATGTCGAGCGAGCTCTTGATCGGGCTGACCTTGGTCGGCGCCGAGTTGCGCCACACGACCGGGACCTCGGCGATCTTCACTCCTTGCCTGCGCGCCCGGTAGAGGACCTCTGGGTCGTAGCCGAAGCCGTCTGTGACCAGGCCGGCAAAGACGCTGTGCGCGACGTCGGCGCGAAACAGCTTGAAGCCGCACTGCGTGTCCCAGATGCCGGGCAGCAGGACCGCCTGGACGATGAGGTTGAACCCCTTTCCCATCAGCACCCGGTAGAGCGGCTGCGAGATCTCGACGCGCGACTGACGCAGGGCCCTCGAGCCGATCGCCACGCCTGCGCCGCGGTCCAGGGCCGCCTGCAGCTTCTCGAGCTCCTCGATCGGGGTCGAGAGGTCGGCGTCGGTGACGAGGATGGTCTCGCCGCGCGCCGCCTCGACCCCGACCGCGAGCGCCCGTCCCTTGCCCCGGTTGTGAGGCAGCACCTCCACGCGGACGGAGGCGTGGTTCTTCGCCGCGGCGTCCATGACCGCGCGCGTGGCGTCGACGCTGCCGTCATCGACCAGGATCAGCTCGTAGTCGGCATGCTTGGCGTCGAGGTATTCCTCGATGCGCGCGACGGTTTGCGGCAGCCGGCCCTCCTCGTTGTAGGCGGGGACCACGACGCTCAGCACGAGGGGCGATCTTAGCGAGGTGCGCGCAGAACCTTGATCGCGTACACGGGGAGCACGGCCATGCGCCCGATCCGCCACGGCTGTCTCACCAGCCGCGCGAGCCACTCCATGCGGGCCTGGCGCATCCATCCCGGGGCCCGAGGGACACGTCCGGTGAGGTAGTCGAAGGCGCCTCCCACGCCGATCGCGACCGAGACGCCGAGGCGGTTCTTGAGCCGGTCGATCCACAGCTCCTGCGCCGGGGCGCCGAAAGCGACCAGCAGAACGTCGGCGTGGTGGTCGTGGATGCGGTGGAGCGTCTCCGCGTCGTCGGCCGGTTCCGGGCCGCCCGAGTGTGCGTTCACCTCGAGGCCTTCGTGCGCGTCGCGCAGGCGAGCGGCCAGCTCGGTCGCGACGCCGGGCGCGGCCCCGAGAAGGAACAGGCGAAAGCCGCGCCTGGCGCACATCGCCGCGAGCGGCTCGACCAGGTCGACTCCGGCGACGGGCTCGCGCATGTCGCAGCCCTGGCGGCGCGCGGCCCACACGACCCCGTTGCCGTCGGGAAGACAGAGGTCGGCCGACCGCAAGACGCGGTCGAACTCCGGGTCCCGCCCCGCCCGCATCACGAACTCCGGGTTGACGGTCACGACCAGGTGCGGGCCGCCCCTCTCCACCAGCCGCTCGATCTCGGCGAGCGCACCGTCCATGTCGACGCAGTCGACCCTGACGCCGAGGACTCTCGCCTGGGGTAACGAGCTCAGGTGCGCTGCTGCATCGAGGCGGGAGTGGGTTCGGTGGCCACCAGCGCGGCGGCGGTGAGCGCGCGCGCCGCCACAGCCCTCATCGTCCATAGCTTAAGGTCGGTGTTCGTGCCTTCCGCGTCGATGTCCAGGACGGTCGCGGTCGACGTCAACCCGGCGACCCGCGCCGTGATCACCGGCACTGAGCTCTTCACTCGCGAGGTCTCGCGACGTCTGCCGTCGGTCGCGCCGGACCTGCGGTGGCGCTTCCTCGCGTCGCGGCCACGCGCGGGACTCGGGTTCGACGTGATGGTGCTGCCGTTCCCTCGCCTGTGGTCGCAGCTGCGGCTCCCGATCGCGCTTGCGGGCGAGCGGCCCGACCTGCTCTTCGTCCCGGGCCACGTCGTGCCCTTCGCCTGGCCCGGCCGCGTGCTGACCGTCGTCCACGACCTCGCCTTCGAGCGTTACCCCGCCGCCTACACG
>JBKPCW010000212.1:0-3791 GCA_046727555.1 Candidatus Dormiibacterota bacterium
GGTCGTCGCGAAACGGCTCGCTGAGAAGTGCGAGATGTCGCGGCGGGTGCCGCCGTCGACGACCAGATCGGCCGCGATGTCGCCGATGATCGGCCCGAACTTGAACCCGTGACCTGAGCAAGCGCTGATCACGACCACGCGCGCGTCGTCGGGGCTGAAGTCGATGACGAAGTGGCCGTCCGGCGTGTTGGTGTACATGCACGTGAGCGACCGCGAGACGTGGCCGCTGACCCCGCGCAGGTAGGTGGAGGTCAACAGACGCAGCGGGTCCAGGTCGCGCTCGTCGACGCGGCGCCGGATGGTCTCGGGCGTGGTGAACTCGCCGTCGTGGTGGCGGCCGACCTTGATCGTCTTGCCGTCGAGGCTCGGGATGCCGTACATGAACCCGCGGTCGGGTGTCTTGCGCACGAATGCAGGGAAGCGGTCCGGCCCGAACCATTTGCCCGCCGCGGCATCGCGCCCGATCGAGAACCAGCCGTGGACCTGGCGCTCGACGCGGAGCGGGATCCAGCCGATGAGCTCCGGCGTCCAGGGCCCGGCGGCGACGACCACCGCGTCGAAGCGCGAGCGCAACTCCGCGATCGACCCCACCTCGCTGTCGCGCTCGACGCGGGGCGCCTGGGCAAGCATCGCCGACACGGCCGCCTCGGGATCCAGGACGCCCGCCTGGCGGTCGAGCACCGCCACGTCGCCGTCGCGCACGAGGTGACCGGGGAACCTGCGTCGGAGGGCCGCCGAGTCCAGGACTTCCGCGTCGAGGCCGTGCTCGCGGGCCGAGGCCTGCGCACCGGCCACGACCTCGGACGACGCGTCACCGATCATCAGCGCCCCAGTCATCGTCAGGATCCGCTTCCCGCTCGCCGCCTCGAGCTCGCGCCACAGCGCGAACGTCTCGTGCAGCAGCGGCACGTACCACGTGCCCTCGAAGTAGGCGGTGCGGATGATGCGCGACTCGCCGTGCGAGGACCCGTACGGATGCGGAGGCGAGTGGCGGTCGTACACCACGACGTCGGCCCCGCGTTGGCCGAGCCTCCAGGCGGTCGCGGCGCCCATCACGCCGCCGCCGACCACGGCGACCTTCACGTGGTCAGCGCGAGGCGATGCGCGCGATCGGCTGGCCCGGCTTGACGGGGTCGCCGACCTCGAGCAGCAGCTCCTCGACCACGCCGGCGATGGGGGAAGGGATCTCGGCGTTGACCTTGTCCGTGTGCGCCTCCATCAGGGTCTCGCCCTCGGCCACGCGCTCGCCCCGGCGTTTGCTCCAGGCGCCGACGGTGATCTCCTCCGCGCCCTGCAGGTCCGGCATGACGACCTCGCGCGTCTCGACGCTCACGAGCACAATTCTCCAGCGTCAGGCCATCGCGACGACGTCGAGCAGGTCCTCTTCCCAGTAATCGACGCGTCCCTCGGGCATGAACATCACGCGCCCCGGCTGGAGCGCTTCGACGAACTCGGGGTCATGGCTCACGATCACCATCGTTCCGGGCCACGCCGCCAGGGCGCGCGCCACGCCGGTGCGCGACGGCGGATCGAGGTTGTTGGTCGGCTCGTCGAGCAGGAGGAAGTTGTGCCTGCCCGCCACGAGCTGCGCCAGCGCGAGCTTGGTCTTCTCGCCGCCGGAAAGCGTCCCCGCGTCCTGCCGCGCGACGTCGCCGGTGAGGCTGAACATGCCGAGCAGGGCGCGCAGCACCCGCTCTTCCGCCTCCAGCGCCTGCTCGCGCATGTGCGCCAGCACGCTGACGCCGGCGCGGATGCCCTCGTGCTCCTGGGCGTAGTAGCCGAGAGACACGCCGTGGCCGAGCTGAAACGAGCCCGCGTTGGCGTCGCTCTCACCGGCCAGGATGCGCAGCAGCGAGGTCTTACCGGCGCCGTTCAGGCCCATGACGAGCAGGCGCTGCTCGCGCTCCACCTCGAAGGACACGTCGCGGAAGACCAGGGGACCGCCGTAGCCCTTGGCGAGCCCGTTGCAGCGCAGGACCACGCGGCCGCTGTGCGGCGGCTCGGGGAAGCTGATCTTCACCTTGCGTTCGCGGCGCGGCGCGACGACGCGCGCCGCCTTCATGCGCTCGACGCGCGTGAAGATCGACTTCGCCTGCTTCGCACGCTTCTGCGTCTGCCTGCGCATCACCTCGGCCAGCAGGCTCAGCCGGTGGATCTCGGCCTCCTGGCGCTGCGCGAGCGAGGTCAGCCGCTTCTCCTCTTGCCGGCGCGCCGCCTGGTACTGCGAGTAGGTGCCGCGGTACTCGACCAGCCGGCCGGCGTCGAGGTGCAGCACTCGCGTGATCGACGCATCGAGCAAACCCAGGTCGTGGCTGACCACGATGACCGCGCCGTGGTAGTCGCGAAGGAAGTCCATCAGCCAGGTCTTGGCGTCGGTATCGAGGTGGTTGGTCGGCTCGTCGAGCAGCAGCAGGTCGGCCTCTGCGAAAAGGACGCGGGCCAGCTCCACGCGGCGCCGCTCGCCTCCCGAGAGCACGCCCAGCGGCAGGTCGACGCGATCCGCGCGCAGGCCCAGCCCGGCGGCGATGCGGCGCGCCTCCGACTCGGCCGAGTACCCGCCGGCGTGGCGGTACCGCTCCTCCGCCTCCGAGTACCTGTCGATCATCGCCGCCGAGTGGTCGGTCTCGAGCTTGCGGTGGAGCTCGGTGAGGTGGTCCGCGGCGCGGTCCAGACCCTTGCCGGACAGGACGTGCGACAGCGCGGTGTGGGTGGCCTCGCCGCGCGGTTTGGGGTTCTGCGGCACGTACCCGAGAGTGCCTCGGCGCAGGACGACCCCCGCGGCCGCGTCGTCGTCGCCCGCGAGGACCTTGAGCAGGCTCGTCTTGCCGGCGCCGTTGCGGCCGACGAGCCCGACTTTGTCGCCGGCGTTCACGGTGAAGCTCGCGTCCGAAAGCACTCGGCGCGCGACGACGTCGATGGCGAGTCCCCTTGCCTGAAGCATGGCGGGGCCATGTTACGTCTCCACCCGGCGCGCGTTTGGTCAATCAAATTCGCGCCCAGGAGGCCGTTTTCCCGATGAAGAAGTTCCTGATCGTCCTTGCGTTGCTCGTGATGGCCGCCGCCTGCGGCGGGGCGGGCGAAGGCACCTCCACCGGGCAGGGCTTGAGCCGCAACCCGTCCGGCGCCAACGGAAGCGGCTCCAGCGTCGCGCAGCAGCCCGCCGCCCCGAAAGACGGCGGTAGCACGACGACCGGCGGCGGCACGACCACGGTGCCGACCACCGTGCCCCCGCTGCAGGGTCCGCCCGTGATCCGCCAGGCGCAGATGAGCATCTCGGTCAGCTCCGGCTCGTTCGACTCCAAGCTCAGCGAGGTCCGGACCCTGGTCGAGGGCCAGGGCGGCTACATCGCCGGTACCGACGCCCAGGCGAATCCCGTCGGTGGCGACCAGCCCCCGCAGATCCGCACCGGCGTCATCAACTTCATGGTCCCCGCGGCCAACTTCGACGCCACCATCGACGCGCTCGCCAAGGTCGGCAAGCTCCAGGGCGGGCACATCACCGGCACCGACGTGAGCGCGCAGTACGTCGACCTCCGGGCCCGGCTCGCCAACACCGAGGCGCAGCGCAACGCGATGCTGGCCCTGCTCGCTCAGGCCAAGAACATCAACGACATCATCGCCGTGCAGAACCAGATCGCCCAGATCACGGGCCAGATCGAGCAGCTGAAGGGCCAGATCAAGTACCTCGACGACAACACGTCGTACAGCTCGGTCAGCGTGACCATGACCGAGTCCGGCGCGCCCGCGCCTACCCAGGCGGCCGACAGCTGGGGCTTCGCCACCGCGCTGAA
>JBKPCW010000213.1:0-6563 GCA_046727555.1 Candidatus Dormiibacterota bacterium
GACGGTGCGGCCCTGGCCGTCGGTCAGGCGGCCGTCGTCGAGGATCTGCAGCAGGACGTTGAACACGTCCGGGTGCGCCTTCTCGATCTCGTCGAAGAGCACCACCGAGTAAGGCCGGCGGCGCACCGCCTCGGTCAGCTGGCCGCCTTCGTCATAGCCGAGGTAGCCGGGCGGCGCCCCGAGCATGCGCGCCACCGTGTGCTTCTCCTGGTACTCGGACATGTCGAGCCGGATCAATGCCTGCTCGTCGTCGAAGAGAAATTCAGCCAGGGCGCGCGCCAGCTCCGTCTTCCCCACGCCGGTAGGCCCGAGAAAGATGAACGAGCCGACCGGACGGTTCGGGTCGGAAAGGCCGGAGCGTGAACGCCGCACCGCGTTGGCGATGGCGCCGACCGCCTCCTCCTGGCCGATGACCCGGTCGTGCAGCCTCGCCTCCATCTGGATCAGCTTGGCGATCTCGCCCTCCATCAATCTGGAGACAGGGATGCCCGTCCACTTGGCGACGATCTCGGCGATGTCCTCTTCGGTGACCTCTTCCTTCAGCAGCGGGTGGCCGCCCTGCAGGTGGGCCAGCCTGGCCTCCAGCTCGTCGATCTGCTTCTGGATCTCGACCGCCCTGCCGTAGCGCAGCTCGGCGGCCTTGGCGAAGTCGGACGCGCGCTCGGCCCGCTCGGCGTCGCCGCGCACCTCCTCGAGCTTCGCCTTGAGCTCGCGGATCCCGGCGATGACCTCCTTCTCCTGGTTCCAGCGGGAGCGGAGCCCGGTTCGGGTCTCGTTCAGCTCGGCGAGCTGCTTCTCGATCGCGGCCAGCCTGTCCTTGGAGGCGCGATCGGTCTCCTTCTTCAGCGCCTCGCGCTCGATCTCGAGCTGCCGGATCTGGCGCTCGAGCTCGTCCAGCTCGGCGGGCATCGAGTCGATCTCGGTGCGCAGGCGCGCCGCCGCCTCATCGATCAGGTCAATCGCCTTGTCGGGCAGGAAGCGGTCGGTGATGTAGCGGTTCGACAACACCGCCGCCGCGACCAGCGCCGAGTCCTTGATGCGCACGCCGTGGTGAACCTCCTAGCGCTCGCGGAGACCGCGGAGGATGCTGATCGTGTCCTCGACCGTCGGCTGGTCGACGATGACCGGCTGGAAGCGGCGCTCGAGCGCGGCGTCCTTCTCGATGTGCTTGCGGTACTCGTCGAGCGTGGTGGCGCCGATGGCGCGCAGCTCGCCGCGGGCGAGCGCGGGCTTCAGCAGGTTGGCGGCGTCGATCGCGCCCTCGGCGGCGCCGGCGCCGACGAGCGTGTGCAGCTCGTCGATGAAGAGGACGACCTGGCCGTTCGAGTCCTCGACCTCTTTGAGGATGGCCTTGAGCCGGTCCTCGAACTCGCCGCGGAACTTCGTCCCTGCGACGAGGGCGCCGAGGTCGAGGCCGATCACGCGCTTGTTCTTCAGGCCCTCGGGCACGTCGCCCTGCGCGATGCGTTGGGCCAGGCCCTCGGCGATGGCCGTCTTGCCGACGCCGGGCTCGCCGATGAGCACGGGGTTGTTCTTGGTGCGGCGGGACAGGACCTGGATGACGCGCCGGATCTCCTCGTCGCGGCCGATGACCGGGTCGAGCTTGCCCTCCTTGGCCAGCTTGGTCAGGTCACGGCCGTACCTCTCCAGCGCCTGGTACTTGGACTCGGGATTCTGGTCGGTGACCCGCTGGTTGCCGCGCACCTGGCGCAGCGCCGCGAGCAGCTTCTCGTGGGTCACACCGGCGTCCTTCATCGGCTTGGTGTCGGTGAGGGCGAGCAGCAGGTGCTCGGTCGAGATGTACTCGTCCTTGAGACGCTCGGCCTCGCGCTCGGCGGCCTGCAGGTGCTTGCTCAGGGCGTCGCTCAGGTAGGGCTGAGTACCGCCGCCGCTGATCTTCGGGAACCGCTCGACGGCGGAGACGAGCGCCGGCTCGAGCGCATGCGCCGGGGCGCCGGCCCGCTCGAGCAGGGTCCGCGCCACGCCTTCGTCCTGGCGGATTAGCGCGAGCAGAAGGTGCTCGGGCTCGACCGCCTGGTTGCCCATGTCCCGCGCGAGCTCGGCAGCGTCCTGCAGTGCTTCTAGCGCCTTCTCCGTGAAGCGTTCCTGTCTCACCCTTCGAGTTTCCCACCCCGCGTCAGGGGCCAAACGACCCAGCCCGTATCTTGCAGGGCATGCCCGAGCTGCCTGAGCTGGAGGCGCTGCGGATCCGAATCGGCCCGCGCGTGGACGGCAAGCTGATCACCGCCGCCTCGGTGAACCCGAAGAAAGGTCACCTGCTGCGCTACCCGGTCGACAACTTCGCCCTGGAGCTGCCGGCGCGCCGCATCACGTCGTTGACACGGCGGGGCAAGCACATGGTTTTTGCCACGGAGCTCGGCGGCGGCGGGGCGCCGCGATGGCTGGTGATCAACCCCATGCTCGGCGGGCGGTTCCAGGTGGCGGGGCCGGACGACCCGGTGCCCGCGACCGAGGTGTTCACGCTGCGCGTCGAGGGCAAGGTCGAGCTGCGCTACCTCGACTTCCGCGACATGGGCCGGATCTACTGGGTCTCCGACTGTGCGCGTGAGGTGCCGGCGTGGGAGGGGCAGGGGCCGGAGGCCGACTCCGTGGAATCGATGGGCCTCGACGTTTTTCGCAAGCGGCTGCGTAGGTTTCGCGACGAGCTGAAAGACCTGCTGCGGAACCAGGAATTCCTGGCGGGGATCGGGAACGCGTACTCGGACGAGATCCTCTGGGAGGCGCGGCTGCTGCCGCTGCGCCGGCGGGCTTCGCTGAAGCCGGAGGAGGAGGAGGCCGTGTATCGGGCGATTCCGTTAGTCCTGAAGCGCTCGATCGAGGCGATACTCGCCAACCCGAACTACGAGGAGTCGAAGCAGGACCGGAAGTTCATGAATGTGCACATGAAGGGCGGGCAGACTTGCCCCCGGTGCGGGCACAGGATCTCGCAGATCGGGTCGAATCGAGAGCCGCTCAACTTCTGCCGGGGCTGCCAGGTCTAGATGTTCGGGGCGATCAAGAAGTCGTGCACCATCCAGCCGCGGCCGGCCAGGTGCCACCAGATGTGGGAGTCGGCGTAGACCGGCGCACTGTCGACCTCGACCTCGGTGTTGGCCGGAAGGCATGCCAGCACGCTCCCGTTCATGGAGGGGGACGTCCTGACGTTGACGCAGCCGGAGCTGACGAAGACGTGGTCGAGCTTGCCGGGCAGGAAGCCGCTGTTCTGCACGCATCCGCTGTTGACGTAGTGCCAGCCGGCCGAGTCCTGGCTCAAGAAGACCAGCACGCCGCATCCGAGGCCGCCTTGCGGATACACGCCTATGGCGCCTCCGAAGACGGCAGCGTTGGTGCCGACGATTGCGAGCAGCGGGTTGCTGACGATGAAACAGCTGTCGCCGTTCTGGCACGTTGCGATCGGCTTCAATCGGTACTTGCTTTCCACCGACGGCCGAGCCGCGGCGAGCATCGCCTGCTGCTCCTGCGCGGTCGCGGCGCGCCCGACGCAGAGGTCCTGCAGCGGTTGAGGGACCGAGCACTGCCCGTTGATCACGGTGGGCGAGGCCTGTGCGGTGGGCGAAGCGGCGCTAGAAGGTGAGGGAGAGCCGCCGTTGGCGGTCTGTGTGGGTGATTGACCGCACGCCACCAGGACCAGGGTGCTCATCCCGATTGCCATCCATGTCGCTCTCATGCCTGTGGAACGGGCCGCGCTGACAAAAGTGTCGTTTCGGGCATCCCCGCCACCACGGATAGTCCGGACTATCGGGCCCTTTGGGGCTCCAGACTGCGTGTTAGTCCGGACTATCCGACGGCGTGGCGCGCCCCAGCCAGGTTTCCCGCGATGCTGTCCAGCAGCCTCTGCGACGCCACCGCGATCTCGTCCACCGCCTCCTCGAACGCAGCTTCGTGTCGCGTCGAGGGTTTCGAGAACCCGCTCACCTTGCGCACGAACTGCCGCGCCGCGGCTCGGATCTCGTCGTCGGTCGCGACCACGTCGGCCTGACGCAGCGTCTTGATGCTTCGACACATGGCTCACAACGATAGAGATCGATCAGCCCGAACGTTCGCGGTGCGGCGGCAGCCCCGGCAGGTCGGGCGGCGCGAGACGCGTCGGGTCGAGCCCGGCCCGCTTGAGCATCGCGGTGGCCAGCCGGTCGTAGCGGTGCTCAGCCAGGTCGCCCACGGGGTCGGGCGAAGCGCTCATCAGCTGGCGAAACGACAGCGACGAGACCGCGCGATACGCCAGGACCGCGCGCGCGGCCTCCGCCCGCCCGGTCATCGAGGAGATGCGCACGAACGCCAGCGCGGCGCCGGTCTCGCGGACGTCCCGCCACCGCCAGGTCACATAAGGCACCACCACGAGCAGGATCGGCGGCAGCGCCACGAGCAAGGCCAGCACGACAGCGGTGCGGAAGATCGCGTCGTGGATGTTCTGTCCGGTGGCGACCAGCGGGTCGCCGGAGTACTGCTTGAGCAGGTCGGCCATGTCCTGCAGAAACTTGGTCAGGATCGGGATCCCGCCCGGCACGGCCTTGCGGAAGGCCGCGATCCACTGGTCGAACGTCAGACCCGTGTTCTTGATCGCGTCGGCGATGACCTCGAGGCCCATGACCGTCTGGTAGATCAGCCATCCCAGGTAGGCCCAGACCACCGTCCAGAAGAAGGTGGTGGTGTCGCCCAGCACGCGCAGGAACGCGGGCCAGCGCCGGTCCGGGTAGAGCTTGATCATCATGCCCGCGCACGATAATTCACCAGCCTCGAAAGATGGCCGCCTCTAACCCAGGGCGAAGTCGACCTCGACCGTCACCTGCACGTCCATCTCGCCGACGGGCACCTGGGTCACCGCCTTCGCGTCCGCGGCGCCCATCGCGTACGGGTAGGGAGGCCGGGCCGTCGCCGACAGGTCGACCACACGGACGACCTGACCGAGCTTGACCCCGGCGGCCGAGGCCATCGCCTGGGCCCGGGAGCGCGCGTCGGCGATGGCCAGCGACCGCGCCTCGGCCTCGGCGGACTTCGGGTCGTTGAGCCCGAAGCCGACCGAGATGTTCGTCGCGCCGCCCTCCTGGACGATCGCGTCGAGGGTCTTGCCCACAGTGTCGACGTTGTGCCACTTGATCTGCAGCTGCTCGCTGGCGCGGTATCCGGTGATCGTCTGCTCCATGCCGCTGTAGACAGGACCGACCCAGTAGCCGCTCGTGCTGAGGTCCCTGTCGGCGACGCCGAGAGCCTTGATCCGAGCCACCAGCTTGTTCGTCTTCGTCGCCAGGTCGGACTGCGCCGCGGCCGCTGTGCTCGCCTGCGACTGGATGCCGGCACTCACGGTCGCCAGGTCCGGCTTGCGGGAGACGGTGGCATCGCCATTGGTCAAGATCCCGGTCAGGGGCGTCGACGACGAGTTGGCGGACGGAAAGGCGATGATCGTCGACCCGCGATTCCCGGCGACCACGACCGCGGCCACGAGGACGGAGCAGGCGACGGCGATGGCGGCCGGGACGAGGGCGAGGCGCAGGGCAGAAGACATTCGATTCTCCTTTGCCTCGCCAACGCTGGGACGGCGACGGACGTAACGTCTGCACGGTTGGCGGACACGCTGAGCGTCGCGCGTCTTCTGCTCGCGGGGGCGGTCGCGTGGAGCGGCGCGGTGGGCCACGGGCGTCTCGCCCTGGCCGCGGTGGTGGCGGGCGCGATCACCGACGTGCTCGACGGACGAATCGCCCGCAGGCGCGGCGCGTCACGCCTTGGCCCTCGGCTCGATGCGGTCGCCGACATCGCGCTTTTCGTCTCGACGGCCGCAGCCATCGCGATGCTGCACCCGGCGGTGGTTCGCGAGCAGTGGAGCGTGGTGCTCGGCGCCGCCGTGTTCTACGCCGCAGGCACGACGGCCACCTGGCTCACCAGCCGCCGCCTCGTCGACCCGAGGCAACTGACGGCGAAGCTCGCGGGCGGGACGCTCTACGCCTTCGCGCTGTTCACGCTCACCAGCGGGGTCTATGTGCCGGTGCTGCTTGCCATCGCGGCCGGGGCCCTCGTCCTGTCGTCCGCGGAGGCGATCTTGAGGGCGATCACGACCATCCAGGTGAGCTGGAGGGCGAGCAGCCAGCGCTCCCATATCCCCCACGCCGAGAAGCCGGACGCGAGCCGCGGCGCGGCGACGGCGAGCGTGGCGAGCTCGAGCACGCCGATGGTGCGCGAAAGCCGGCCGTAGCCGCGGGCGGCGAAGGGCGCCGCCACCAGGCCGAGCACCGCGAGCGCCGAAGCGGCGCGGTGGCCGGCGGTCGATGCCGGTGACGCGGGGTCGAGGTGGACGAGCGCAGCCCCGAGAAAGCCGAGGCCCGCGACCACCAGCGGCACGCGACCTCGGCTGACTGACGCAGCGAGGGCGAGGCACGCGATCCCCATCGCGGCGATGGCCGCGTCGACGTAAATGGCGCTCTCCATGCCCGGGACGGCGAGCCGGCTGACGGTCCGGGTCACGGGATCGTAGCCGGGAGTCGACAGGCCGGCGACGGTCACGACCGCCGCCGCGACGGCGGCGAGCAGGGGTGCGGCGAGCGCTAGACGCC
>JBKPCW010000214.1:0-11369 GCA_046727555.1 Candidatus Dormiibacterota bacterium
GCCGAGGCCCTCCAGGTCGCCGAACGTGTCGCGGTCGCCCTCCGGGCCGGCGAGCAGCGTGATCACCGCGAACGCGCCGAAGTTCATGAACATGTAGACGAAGAGGTAGTAGAGGACGGCGGAGAGACCGTTCGGACCGGCGGCGATCACGCCGATCAGGACGTAGCCCGCCTGCGCGATGCCGGAGTAGGCGAGCAGCCGCTTGAGGCTCGTCTGCACGATCGCCATCACGTTGCCGACGAGCATGCTGGCCGCCGCGACCACGGCGAGCAGCGCCTGCCACTCCGGCGCGAGGTGGGGCAGACCGCCGGCGAAGACGCGGACGATCATCGCGATCGCCGCCGCCTTGGTGCCGACGGACATGAAAGCGGTGACGGGGATCGGTGCTCCCTGATAGACGTCGGGCGTCCACATGTGAAACGGCGCGGCCGAGACCTTGAAGGCGAAGCCGACGCCCATGAGCACGATCCCGAGCAACAGCAGCGGGTTCGCGCCTGACGACGCGCCGAGGCGCTGGGCAATGTCCGGGATGATCGTCGTCCCCGCACCCCCGTAGACCAGCGCCATGCCATAGAGCACGAACGCGCTGGCGAATCCGCCCACGAGCAGGTACTTGGCCGCGGCCTCCTGGGAATGGAAGTCGGTCCGGGCGAAGCCGCACATGATGTAAAGGGCGAGCGAAAGGAGCTCGAGGCCGAGGAACACGGTGACGAGGGACGTCGCGGCGGCGAGTACCATCATCCCGATCACAGCGGCCATCGTCAGGATGTGGAACTCCGACTGCAGCAGGCCCCGCCGGCGCAGGTAGGGGTGGGCCAGGGCGACGGTGAGGATGCCCAGGCTCGCGAAGAGGACCTCGAAGAACAGGGCGAAGCTGTCGCCGGTCGCCATGCGGCTGTAGGCGTACCCGCCGGTGGCGTAATGCCAGCGGTACGCGGCGGTGCCGAGCGAGTAGGCGAAGCCGACCACCGCGAACATCGCCACCACGCCGCCGCGCCGCTGCCTGGGCAGGACGAGGTCGGCGATGATCGCGAGCAGGAAGAAGCCGGTCAGGGCGACGATCGGCGCGATCTGGCCCAGGTCGTTCGCCGCCTGCGACCACGTGTAGCTGACGGTCATCGATAGAGCCCCTGCTGGCCAAGCGAGGTCATCAGGTTGGTCAGCAGCGCGGGGTCGAGGCCGATGACGAACATCAGGATGATCAGCGGCGCCAGGACTCCCACCTGGGCGGTCCGGATGTCGGATCTCGGCACCGGTCCGGTCGGCACCCCCTGGGTGACGCCCTGGAACAGCCGGAGCATGTAGACCGGCGCGAGGATCAGCCCGATCGCGCCGAACACGGCCAGCGCCGGCGCCCGCTGCCACGCCCCGAGCAGGGTCATGAACTCGCCGACGAAGCTGTTGAGGCCCGGCAGGCCGAGCGCGGCGAAGGTCACGATGGCGAAGACGCCGGCCAGCACCGGCATGCGCAGAGCAAGGCCGGACATCGCCGTGCGGTCACGCAGCCCGGTGACGTCCGAGATCCACCCGACGATCAGGAAAAGCGCAGCGATGATGAGCCCGTGGTTGACCATCTGGATCACGGCGCCCTGCTGGCCCTGGATGTTGAAGGCGAAGATCCCCAGCACGATGAAGCCCATGTGGCTGACGCTCGAGTAGGCGACCAGCAGCTTCATGTCGGTCTGGGCGAGCGCCATGAGCGCGCCCCAGATGATCGCCGCGACCGCCAACACCGGGATCACCCAGCGCCAGTCCCACCAGCCGACCGGGTCGGGGAACAGGGGCACCGCGATGCGGAGGAAGCCGTAGGCGCCCGCCTTGCCCATCACGCCGGCGAAGGTGACCAGCATCGGGATGGGCGCCGCGTTGTACGCGTCCGGCAGCCAGCTGTGGAACGGGAACAGCGGCGTCTTGATCGCGAACGCTAGAGCGAAGACGAAGAAGAGGCCGAACTGCCAGGCGGCTGACGGGGCCATGGTCGCGAGCTGGGCCAGGTCGAAGGTCCGGTGCCCGGTGGCGACGTACTCGCCGATGATCCCGACCAGCATCAGGAGCGAGCCCGCGAGAGTGTAGAGGACGAACTTCAGCGCCGCCCAACCCGGCCTGGAGCCCTCGCCGTGCAGCCAGAGCAGGAAGTACGCCGGGATGAGCATCGCCTCCCAGAAGACGTAGAACAGGACGAGGTCGGTCGCCATGAAGACGCCGGCCATGCCCGCCGCCATGGCCAGCATCAGGCCGACAAAGCCGCCGGTGCGTGCGGTGACGGGGGTGGCGAGGATCGCGATCAGCGTGAGAAACGCGTTGAGGAGCACGAGCCAGACGCTGATCCCGTCCACGCCGAGGCGGTAGAAGATGCTGAGCTGCGGGATCCACTGCACCTTCTCGGTGAACTGGAAACCCCTGTAATCGGCCGCGAAGTTGAGAGCGACGAAGACCGCGATCGCGAGCGCGACCAGGGCGACCAGCGCGCCGAACCATTTGGCCAGCCGCGGCGGGAGGAACGCGACGAGCAGGCCTCCGACGAGCGGCACGAGCCACAGGGTGGTCAGCGTCATGACAGCGCCCTCAGCGCCAGGAGCATGCCCGCGATCGCGACCGCGCCGGCCACGAACACCAGCGCGTAGTTGCGGAAGTAGCCGCTCTGGATGATGGCCCCCTCGCGAGCGAACCATTTCGTCGCCAGCCCGGTGTCGACGACCACGCCGTCGATGACGGGTCGCTCGACATCGCGCAGCGCCAGGCCCGCGGCCCGGTCGAGCGGGCGCACGAAGACCGCGTCGTAGATCTCGTCGAAGTAGTACTTGCGCTCGAGCAGCCTCTGCGCCCAGGGCGCGTACCCGCTCCACGGCCGCATGCGCAGCGCGCCCGCGAAGAGGCCCGCGCCGAGCACCATCGTCAGCAGGCCCACGCCGATGGCGAGGCCTGTCTCCTCCCAGCGCTCGTCGCCGACGACCGGCTTCAGGAAGTCGGACACGAGCGACGTCCCGAAGCCGAGGGTGCTCGTCTGGAGCAGGCCGCCGAGCGTGGCCAGGGCCGCCAGGAGGGCCACCGGGGTCATCATCACCAGCAGCGGCGCGTGGGGGTGCTCAACCGGACGCTCCGGCGAAGGCTTGCCCGAGAACGACAGCCACCACATGCGGCCTGTGTAGAAGCCGGTGATCAGGGCGGTCGCAAAGCCGACGAGCCACAGCACCTGGACCATGCTGTCGTCGGGCTTGGAGAAAGCGAAGCCGAGGATCTGCTCCTTGGAGAAGAAGCCGACGAACGGGATCACCCCGACGAGCGACAGCGAGCCGACCAGGAAGGTGATCGACGTCAGGCGCATGTCGCGCCAGAGGCCGCCGTACTTGCGCATGTCCTGCTCGTCGTGCATGGCGTGGATCACGTTGCCCGCGGCGAGGAAGAGCAGGGCTTTGAAGAAAGCGTGGGAGAGGAGGTGGAAGAAGCCGGCGCTGTAGGCGCCGATGCCGACGGCCAGGAACATGTAGCCGATCTGGCTCATCGTCGAGTAGGCGAGCACGCGCTTGATGTCGACCTGGACGATGGCGATGGTGGCGGCGAACAGCGCCGTGACCGCGCCGATGATCGCGACCGCTCCGTGCGCGTAGACGGCGACGTCGTAGATCGGGTGCATGCGCCCCACCAGGTACACGCCGGCGGTGACCATCGTCGCCGCATGGATGAGGGCGCTGACCGGAGTTGGCCCCTCCATTGCGTCGGGGAGCCAGGTGTGGAGCGGCAGCTGTGCGGACTTCGCCACCGCACCGACGAGGAGCAGGAACGCCGCCAGCTCGAGCCAGCCGGCGTCGCTCTTCGGAACGGCCTTGAAAACCCCGGCGAAAGTGGTGGAGTGAGCGTTCACAAACAGGACGAAGGTGCCGAGGATCATCCCCACGTCGCCCACCACGTTCATCACGAATGCCTTGCGCGCGGCGACCACGGCTGAGCGGCGCTGGTACCAGAAACCGATCAGGAGGTATGAGCTCAGGCCGACCAGGGCCCAGCCGACGATCAAAAAGACGAAGTTGTCGGCCAGGACGAGCAGCAGCATCGAGAAGATGAAGACGTCCATGTAGGTGAAGAAGCGGGCGTAGCTCGGACCGTCTTCATGCTCCATGTAGCCGACCGAGTAGGTGACGATCAGGCCGCCGACGCCCGTGATCACCAACCCCATGAAGAGGGAGAGGTTGTCGATCAGCAGGCCGAACGGCAGCTCGAACGAGCCGCTCTTGATCCACGTGTAGTAGGTGAAGTCTTCGTTGGTCCTGGCGAGGAACAGCGCCACCACGCACACGAACGAGGCCCAGACGACGCCGGGGCCGATGATCGCGCTGAAGATGCGCGGCAGCCGCCAGCCGCGGCCGGCGAGCACGATCGCGCCGGCGGCAGGGAGGAGGAGGACGAGCAGCGCCAGGAGCGGCGGCGTCATCCCCTCAGCTCGCTGAGGTCGTCGATGTCCTCGGCGTCGCGGACGCGGAAGATGTCGACCAGGATCGCCAGGCCCACGACTGCCTCAGCCGCGGCGACGGTCATCGACATCAGCGCGAAGAGCTGGCCCTCGATGTTCTGCAGCTGGCGCGCAAACGTCACGAGCGCGAGGTTGGCGGCGTTGAGCATCAGCTCGATCGAGATCAGGATCACCAGCGGGTTGCGGCGGACCAGCACGCCGGCCGCGCCGAGCCCGAACAGGACCGCGCTCAGGAGCAGGAACCACGAGGCTTCGAGCTGCTCGCCGCCGATGTTGAGGGTTCCCACTAGTTGTCGTCGATCCGCTTGCGGCTCAGGTAGATCGCGCCGATGGCGGCGACCAGCAGGAGGATGGACGTGAGCTCGAACGGGTACAGGTAGGTTGTGAAAAGCCCCACGCCGATCGACTGCACCGTGCCGAAGAAGCCGAGGTCGGCCTTCTCGGGCTGCCGGTACTGGACGCCCTGGAGCACCGTCCACATCACGCCGAGGAGGGCGAGCACGAAGAGGGTGGAAAGGATGCCCTGGTAGCGGAGCCGGCCGCGGCCGAGCTCGCGCGCCGGGCCCAGCAGCGCGATGACGAACAGGAACAGGACCATCACGGCGCCGGCGTAGACGATGATCTGGACGGCGAAGACGAACTGCGCGCTCAGGAGCAGGAAAAGCACCGACAGCGCGAGCATGACCAGGACCAGGCTGAGCACCGACCGGATGGGCTGGTGGAACGTGAGGACCCCGATGCCGCCGATGACGGCGACCGCGGCGGCGATGAAGAAGACGGCGATCGCCACTATCCCCTCTCCCCCTCGGGGAGAGCGCCAGGGTGAGGGGTGCCCTCCTTGGCGTCGATTTGGGGGGGAGTATGCCCCCCTGTGTCATCGGTCGGGCTGAGCCCGACCGATGACGCCCCCCCTAGCCGCGCCTGCACTTCCGGAGGCAGCGGCTCGAGCAGCTTCTCCTTGGTGTAGATGAACTTTTCCCGGCTCGTGTCCGACAGCTCGTACTCCGGGCCGAGCACGATCGCCTGCACCGGGCAGGCCTCTTCGCAGTAGCCGCAGAAGATGCAGCGCAGCATGTTGATCTCGTAGGTCTTGGCGTAGCGCTCGCCGGGCGAGACGCGGTTCTCCTCGGTGTTCTCGGCCGCGATCACGAGGATGCAGCCGACCGGGCACGCCGCTGCGCACAGCTCGCAGCCGATGCACCGCTCCAGGCCGTTGTCGTAGCGGCGCAGGTAGTGCCGGCCGCGATAGCGCTCCGACCGCGGCGTCTTGTCCTCGGGGTACTGCGTGGTCACGGTCGGCCGGAAGGTCTCCGCCAGCGTCGTCTTCAGGCCGGTCAGCAGGGCGGCGACGTCGGACGCGACGCCCGGTTGCTTCTTCTCGTCGTCGGCCATCAGCTCACCGCCACCAGGATGATCGCGGTCACGACCACGTTCGCGATCGCGAGAGGGAGCAGCACTTTCCACCCCAGGCGCATGAGCATGTCGTAGCGAAGCCGGGGGAAGGTGCCGCGCAGCCAGATGTACACGAAGATGACCAGCACGACCTTGACCACGAAGGCCAGCACCGGAGGCACGACCCACAGGTACCAGCCGCCGAAGAAGAGCAGCGTGGCGAGCGTCGAGACCGTGATTACGTTCAGGTACTCGGCCAGGTAGTACATCGTGAACTTGAGCCCGGAGTACTCGGTGAGGAAGCCGCCGATCAGCTCCTGCTCGGCTTCTGGTAGGTCAAACGGCGTGCGGTTGGTCTCGGCGGTGGCCGAGATGAGGTAGATGATGAAGCCCACGGGCGTGAGCAGGATGAGCGGGATCGGGCCGTGGTACGGACCCCAGCTCACGGTGTACTCGACGATGTCGCGCAGGCGCAGCGAGCCCACGATCATGAACGTCGGCACGAGCGCCAGGCCGAGGGCCATCTCGTAGCTGATCAGCTGTGCCGCCGAGCGCAGGCCGCCGAGCAGCGAGTACTTGTTGTTCGAGGCGTAGCCGCCGAGCACGATCGCGTAGACGTTCAGCGAGCTGACGGCGAAGATCACGAGGATGCCGACGTTGACGTCCGCGATCCAGTACTGGACGTTGTACCAGAGGCCGATCGGGATCACGGCCCACGCGAGGAACGCCGCGGCGACGCCGATCGTCGGCGCCAGGACGTAGATGACGCGGTCCGTCTTCTCGGGGACGAAGCTCTCCTTGAAGGCGAGCTTCACGCCGTCGGCGGCGAGCTGCATCAATCCCCACGGGCCGACGCGGTTGGGCCCCGGCCGGCGCTGGATGCGGCCGAGCGCGACGCGCTCGAACCAGACGGTGTAAGCCGTGGCCGTCAGGACCACGAACAGCAGGAGCGCCATCGCCACGACGACGACGACCCAGTGGCCTATCGGATCGTTGTACAAAGCGTTCATTTCGAACCGTCCGCGTGGCCCGGCTTTGCCGGGCCACCGCCCCGATCGCACGAAGGCAACCTCGGTCTGCGAGGTGGGGGGGGCTCCGCGGGGGGGGCCTGACCCCCCCGCGCCTTCTGCCCTATCGGGTCGTTGTAGAGCTGTGTCACGGGTGCGCCGGTCCGATCAGCACGGCCGCCGGCTCCGGGCCCGGGTCGGGCGGCTGCACCGCGATCGCCTTGTGGACGGAGAAGATTCCCGCGTAGTCGAGGGACATGCCGAGCGCGGCGCCGAGCTCGCACAGCACCTCCCAGCCCTCCTTCAGCGGCTGGCGCAGCGCGACCGGCGGGCGCAGGAACTGGACCGTGCCCTCGACGTTGGTGTAGCTGCCCTGGCGCTCGGCGAAGGTGGCCGCGGGCAGGACGGTCGCGTTCAGGTAGCCCTCGCGGGGGAGGTGGTCCCAGGCGGCGACGAACCGGGCCGACTTCGGGATGCCCGCGGTCGGGGGTGGTCCCCAGATGAGCAGCGCCTCGACGCCCTCGAGCCTGTCCCAACCGGCCACGCCCGCGGCCAGCGCCCCTCGCTCGTTGGTCGCGCGGTAGAGCGGGAGCTCCTTGCCGCCGACCTTCTCCGCCAGGTCACCGCAGGCCGTGGCGAGCTCGTTCATGTCCTCGGTGCCGTGACCGTCGCCGAAAAGGATCGCGACCAGGCCTCCTGGGTTCTGCAGCCAGTCGTGCGATGCGAGCTTGCGGACCTCGTCGGCCGCATGGCCGGGCGCGTTGCGGACGTGGTGCGCGGCCGGGTGGCGGTCGAGGTCGACGCCGTCGGGGTAGACCACGATGAGCTTCGCACCGCGCTTGCTCACCGCCTTTTTGACCCGCAGGTCGATGATCGGGACGTCGTGCTCGAGGTCCGAGGCGACGACCACGACCACGCGCGCGTCATCTATCTCTTTGATCCGCATGGTGGGCCCGCTTGGTGCCGGGATCGCCGTGCGGCCGTGCATCTTGACCTTCGCGCCCTTGAGCGGGCCGTCGAGCAGCTTGCGGAAGAGGAACGCCTCCTCGTTGGTGACGTCCTGGGGAAGCGAGATGCCGAGCTTCGCCCCCTTGCCTTTGATGCCGGCGGCGACCGAGTTGATCGCGTCCGCCCACGTGGCGCGGGCGCCGAGGATGGTCGGCGTGCGCAGGCGCGCCGGGTCGTTGACGTCGGTGTAGTCGAACCGGCCGCGGTCGCAGATCCAGCCCTCGTCGATCTCATCGTTCTCGTGCGAGGTCACGCGCACCAGCTGGCCGCGCCGCTGCCACTGGGTGACGCTGCATCCAACCGAGCACCGTGAGCAGACGGTCTCGGTGTGGGTCATGTCCCACGGCCGAGACTCGAACCGCCACACCCGCGAGGTCAGGGCGCCGACGGGGCACAGGTCGATGATGTTGCCGCTGAAGATCGACTGCAGCGGCTGCTCGAACTGGCTGGTGATGAAGGACTGCACGCCGCGCTCGTCGGTCGTCAGCTCCTGCTCCCACGCGATCTCGTCGTAGTAGCGCGTGCACCGGTAGCAGAGCACGCAGCGCTCGCGGTCGAGCGCGATCTTGTCCGACAGCGGGACCGGCTTCTTGAAGTGGAGGCGCGGGCCGTCGATGCGGCTGATCGGGTAGCCGTGCCGGAAGGTGAAGTCCTGGAGCGGGCACTCGCCGCCCTTGTCGCACACGGGGCAGTCGAGCGGGTGGTTGGCGAGCTCGAACTCGAGGATGTCCGCCCGCGCCTGCACCGCCATGGCGCTCTGCGTGCGCACGACCATCCCTTCCGAGACGGGCGTCGTGCACGCGGTCTGCGGCCGCGGCGGCCCGGGCGAGAAATCGACCAGGCACAGTCGGCACGCACCCACGGGGTCGAG
Organism: Candidatus Dormiibacterota bacterium; assembly: GCA_046727555.1. Taxonomy (GTDB): domain Bacteria; phylum Chloroflexota; class Dormibacteria; order Dormibacterales; family Dormibacteraceae; genus 40CM-4-65-16. Next base: position 8,747 of record JBKPCW010000214.1, read on the forward strand.
CTTGTGGTGGTAGCAGAAGACCGGGATCTCGATGCCGATGGTCTTGGCCGCCTCGACGATCAGGGTCCCGGCGGGCACCGTGATCTTGTGGCCGTCGATGGTCAGGTTGACGTCAGGCAACGGCGACGGCTCCCACGTTGCACTCGTGCCGCAGGGCGTGGTCCTCGTACTCCTCGCGGAAGTGGCGCAGGGTGGAGTCGATCACCCATCCGCCGGAGTCGCCCAGGCCGCACAGGCACCGGCCGTTCTGCAGCCCGTCCGAGACGCGCTGGAGCGTGTCCAGCTCGACCTGCGACCCCTCGTTGGCGAGGATGCGCTCGTAGGTGCGCACCGCCCAGTCCTGGCCGATGCGGCAGGGCGTGCACTTGCCGCACGACTCGTAGGCGTAGAACCTCAGCAGGCGGTGCGCCGCGCGGACGACGCAGTGCGAGTCATCCATCACGATCACTCCGCCCGACCCGCCCATGGACCGCGCCGCCGCCAGCGCCTCCATGTCGTTGTGCGTGTCGAGCATCGACTCGGGCAGCACCGGCGCCGACGACCCGCCGGGCCAGAAGACCTTCACCTTTCGGCCCTCGGGCGGGCCGCCGGCGAGCTCCATGATCACGTGGCGGAAGGTCTGGCCGAGCTCGACCTCGTACACGCCCGGCTTGCGGACGTTGCCGCTGACCGACATCAGGCGGGTGCCGGGAGACTTCTCGGTGCCGAATTTGGCGTAGGCGGCGCCGCCGTTGTTGATGATCCAGGGGACGGTGCTGAGGGTCTCGACGTTGTTCAGCAACGTCGGCCGTCCCCATGCGCCCTTGACCGCGGGGAACGGAGGACGCGAGCGCGGCTGGGCGCGCTTGCCCTCGAGCGACTCGAGCAGCGCCGTCTCCTCGCCGCAGATGTAGGCGCCGTGGCCACGGTAGAGGCGGATGTCGAGGGGGTAGTCCTTGCCGAACGGCTTGGGGCCGATGTGGCCTTTGGCGCGCGCCTCCGCGATCGCCTCGGTCAGCATCCGGTAGGGCTCGTCGTACTCGCCGCGGATGTACACCCACGCCTGGTTGGCGCCGACCGCGTAGGCGGCGATGAGGATGCCCTCGACCAGCATGTGCGGCGAGTTCTCCATGATGTAGCGGTCCTTCGAGGTGCCGGGCTCCGACTCGTCGGCGTTGACGACCACGTACTTCGGCCCCGGGGCGTCGCGATTGATGAAGCTCCACTTGACGCCGCTGGCGAAGCCCGCGCCGCCGCGGCCGCGCAAGCCGGACGTCTTGACCTCGTTGGTGATGTCAGCCGGCGCCATGTCGAGCAGCGCCTTGCGCAGCGCGGCGTAGCCGCCGGCCTTGTCCGAGTAGACCTCGAGCCGGTGCAGGTCCGGGGTGCCGAACCATCGGGTCAGGAGGTGGTGGGGCTGGTCTCCATAGGAGCCGCGGAGCTCAGGCACCGGCCTTCTTCCTTGGCGCGCGTGGCTTCGGTTTTGGCCTTGCCGCCACCGGCTCGCCCTTGCGCTCGGCGATGAGCCGGTCGATCGCCTCCGGCGTCAGGTCGTAGTGGAAGCGGCGGTCGAGCCGCATCATCGGGGCGAACTCACAGGCGCCGAGACACTCGACCTCCTCGAGGCTGAAGAGGCCGTCCGCGGACACCTCGTCCTGGCGCTCCACGCCGATCGACTTCTTCACGTGGTCGACGATCTCGTTCGCGCCGCGCAGCGCACAGCTCAGGTTCGTGCAGACGTAAAAGCGGTGCTTGCCGACCGGCTCGAGGTGGAACAGCGAGTAGAAAGTGGCGACGCCTTCGACGTACCCGGGGTCGAGCTCCAGCGCCTCGGCGACCTCGCTCATCGCCTGGGGCGTCAGGTGGCCGAGCTCCTCCTGCGCCAGGTCGAGGGCCGGCATCACCGCCGAACGCGGCTGCGGGAACCTCGCCGGCAGCTCGCGGATCTCGTCCAGCACGTGGGCAGACAGGGCGCTCATCGGTCGACGTCCCCGAGCACAGTGTCCGCGCTGCCGATGATCGCGACCAGGTCGGCCACGTAATGGTTCATCGCCATCCGCTCAAGTGGCTGGAGGTTGACGAACGAGGCGGAGCGGAACTTCACCCGGCGCGGCTTGTGCGTGCCGTCGCTGACGACGTAGCAGCCGTTCTCACCGCGCCCCGACTCCACCGCCACGTAGACGTCCCCCGGGGGCACCGAAAAACCCTCGGTGAAGAGCTTGAAGTGGTGGATCACCGCCTCCATCGAGGTCTCCAGCTCCTCGCGCGGCGGCGGCAGAATCTTGCGGTCGTCGACGTTGACCGGCCCTTCCGGCAGCCTGTCCAGCGCCTGGCGCAGGATCTTCACCGACTCGCGCATCTCCTTGATCCGGACGAGGTACCGGCCGTAGCAGTCGCACATGTCGGAGGTGGCGATGTCGAAGTCGTAGCTCTCGTAGCCCGAGTAGGGCATCGACTTGCGGAGGTCCCAGGCCACGCCCGAGCCCCGCAGCATCGGCCCCGTCGCGCCGAGCACCTTGGCGTCCTCGGCCGGGAGCCTGCCGATGCCGATGGTGCGAGAACGGAAGATCGGGTTCATCGTCAGCAGCGCTTCGTACTCGTCGACATAGCCCGGCATCTGGCCGATGAACGTGTCGAGCATCTC
>JBKPCW010000215.1:0-9873 GCA_046727555.1 Candidatus Dormiibacterota bacterium
GTCGACTGGCGCGGGCAGCAACGCGCCATTCGCCGGCGAATGACATGTATTACGCCCTCTTACTTGCCCGAGTAACGTGAAGGCCGTGCCCGCACGGGAGATGGGGGTCATCGGACTGGGGACCATCGGCGGCGGTCTGGCGCGCAACCTGGCCGCGAAGGGCGTCCACGTCGCCGTCTACAACCGGACACACCGGCGCACCGAGGAGTTCATCGCCGAGCACGGCCGGGAAGGCAATTTCACCGCGGCGGCGACGCTGGAAGAGCTGGCGCAAGCGCTGAAACCACCGCGTGCGGTGGCCGTGCTGGTCAACGCCGGCCGGCCGGTCGACGAGGTCATCGACGGGCTGGTGAAAGTGCTCGACCAAGGGGACACGATCATCGATGGCGGCAACTCGTTCTTCCAGGACACGCAGCGGCGCGCGGCGGCGGTCGAAAAGCTTGGCTTTGGCTTTCTCGGGTGCGGGGTGTCAGGAGGCGAGGAGGGAGCGCTGCGCGGACCGAGCCTGATGCCCGGCGGCACGCGCGAGTCCTACGCGCGCGTGGAGGAGATGCTGACCGCCATCGCGGCGAAGGTCGACGGCGTCCCCTGCTGCACCTACATCGGTCCCGACGGCGCGGGCCACTTTGTGAAGATGGTCCACAACGGGATCGAGTACGCCGACATCCAGCTCATCGCCGAGACGTACGACCTTCTCCGGCACGGGCTCGGTCTTCCGCCCGACGAGCTGGCGGCGATCTTCCGCCGGTGGAACGAGGGACGGCTGCAGTCCTACCTCATCGAGATCACCTCGCACGTCCTGGCCAAGCACGACGACGGCTCGGCCGACGCCCTGGTCGACACGATCGAGGACGAGGCGGAGCAGAAAGGCACCGGCCGCTGGACCAGCCAGTCGGCCCTCGAGCTTGGCGTCCCGCTCACCGGCATCACGGAGGCCGTCTTCGCCCGCGTGCTTTCGAGCCAGAAGGCCCAGCGCGTCAGGGCCGCCGGAATCCTGGCCGGCCCGGCGGGGGCGAAGGCCGCACGCAGCCTGGTCGAGGACGTCGAGCAGGCGCTCTACGCCTCCAAGATCGTCGCCTACGCGCAGGGCTTCGAGCACCTGGCGGCCGGGTCGAAGGAGTACCGCTGGGACCTCGACCTGGGCGCGCTTGCCACGATCTGGCGCGGGGGATGCATCATCCGGGCCCGGTTCCTGCAGGACATCAAGGAGGCGTACGACGCGACGCCCGACCTGGCCAACCTGATGCTGGCGCCGTTCTTCACCGAGGCCCTCGCCGGCGCGCAGACCGCCTGGCGTCGCATCGTCAAGACCGCGGTCGACCAGGGCATCGCCATCCCCGCGTTCGCCTCGTCCCTGGCCTATTACGACGGCTACCGCCGCGCGCGCGGCCCCGCCAACCTGATCCAGGCACTGCGCGACTACTTCGGCTCCCACACGTATCACCGCGTCGACCGCGAGGGCGCGTACCACACGCGCTGGGCCCAGGACGGAGAAGAGGTCCGGGTCGACCAGAGCACGTAACGGCCTCTTTCACGCGGCGTGCCTCCGCCGGAGGAGCGCGCGCACGAAGCCTTCATCCGACTGCCCGTCGACAGAGGCGAAGGCCCCGCGCATGTACGTGTCGATGACCGCGGGGTGGACGTAGGAGCGACGGCACACGGCGCGTGTGTGGCCGAGCTTGCGCGCGACCTCGTCGATGGCGGCGACCACGTTTCGCTTCGCCTCCGTCTCCGAGTCGAAGCGGGGCGCTTCGCGCAGCGCGCACGCGGCGAGCACAGTCGCGGCCCACGTCCGGAAGTCTTTGGCGGTGACGTCCTCGCCGCTCGCCTCGCGCAGGTACTCGTTCACGTCGTCGGACGTGACGGTCTTGAGCTCGCCGCCGTCCTGGTACTGGAAGAGCATCTGCCCCGGCAGCTCCTCGCACCGCTTGATCACGCGCGCGACGCGGCGGTCGGTCACGCCGACTGAGACCTCGACCCCGCTCTTGCCCCTGAACACGAAGCGCACCGTCGAGCCTTCCACCTTCACGTGCCGGTCGCGGAGGGTGGTCAGGCCGTACGACCGGTTCTGCTTCGCGTACTCCTCGTTGCCGACGCGGGCAAAGGTCGTCTCCAGTAGCCTGACCACCGCGGCCACCACCTTCTCTTTCGGGAGTCCGTCACGCCGGAGGTCGCGGGCGACGCGGGCCCGGATGCGGGGCAGGATGCGGCCGAAGTCCGCCAAGCGATCGAACTTGTTCGCGTCGCGGGTCTCGCGCCAGCGGTCGTGGTAGCGCGGCTGCTTGCGCCCGCGTGCGTCGCGGCCGGTGGCCTGCAGGTGGCCGCGGGGCCGCGTCGTGATCCAGACGTGCCGCCACGCCGGAGGGATGACCAGGGCGCGAATGCGATCCAGAGTCGCCGGGTCGGTGATCCTCTCGCCGCCGGGACCGACATACTCGAATCCCTTGCCCCGCCGGACGCGGCGGATGCCCGGCTCGTCGTCGGACGTGTAGATGAGGCCCGCCTCCTGGGCGGCCTCGGCCGGGACCGGGCCGGCTAGGCGGCGCTGGGGGGCGTGAACCCTGGACCGCCCCACTGCGGCTGCATCGCCGCCATCAGCATGCGTTTGCGCGCCCACAGTCTCGTGACCAGCTCCTCTCGCGTCGTGAGCTCGTTGCACGGGAAGCCGAGCTGGGAGAGGCCGGACCGCACCTCCAGCGGCAGGTCGTCGTCGACCGCGTGGGGCCGGGCGATCTGGGAAAGCATCTCTCCGAGCCGGACCAGCATCCGCTCGTGCTCGCTCACTGCAATCCGAAAAACGCTTTATGGGGTGGCTCTACCGGCCGGCGACCTCTTTTCGCGTTTCGCCAAAAGCGCGCACCGCGCGCTCGAGGTCCTCGCGGGAGTGGGCGGCCGACACCTGGGTCCGGATCCGGGCCTTGCCGTGGGGCACGACCGGGTAGGAGAAGCCGACCACGTAGACGCCCCGCTCCAGCATGGCGGCCGCCATCCGGCCGGCAAGGGCGGCGTCGCCGATCATCACCGGCACGATCGGGTGGTCGCCGGGAAGGATCTCGAATCCCTCCTGCTCCATGCGCGAACGGAAGAATTTGGTGTTCTCGGCCAGGCGCGTGCGCAGGTCCTTCGCGCTGCGGATCAGCTCCAGGACCTTGAGGCTCGCGGCCACGATCGGGGGCGCCACCGAGTTCGAGAACAGGTACGGCCGTGAGCGCTGGCGCAGCATGGCGACGAGCTCCCGGCGTCCCGAAACGTAGCCGCCGCTGGCGCCGCCCAGCGCCTTGCCGAGCGTACCGGTGATGGCGTCGACGCGGCCCATCACGCCGTGGTGCTCGTGGGTGCCGCGGCCGTTCTCGCCGATGAAGCCGACGGCGTGCGAGTCGTCGACCATCACCATCGCGTCGTGGCGCTCGGCCAGGTCGCAGATCTCCGGCAGCGGCGCCATGTAGCCGTCCATGGAGAAGACGCCGTCGGTAACGACCAGGCGGAACCGGGCGTCGGCGCTCTCCCGCAGCTGCTTCTCGAGGTCGGCCATGTCACGGTTGGCGTAGCGGAAGCGCTTCGCCTTGCACAGCCGGATCCCGTCGATGATGCTCGCGTGGTTGAGCGCGTCGGAGATGACCGCGTCGCGCTCGTCCAGCAGGGCCTCGAAGATGCCGCCGTTGGCGTCGAAGCACGAGGAGTAGAGGATCGTGTCCTCGGTGCCCAGGAACTTGCTCAGCGCGTCCTCGAGCTCCTTGTGCACCTCCTGCGTGCCGCAGATGAAGCGCACCGACGCCATGCCGTAGCCCCAACGGTCGAGGGCCTCCTTGGCCGCGGCCACCACCGCCGGATGGTCGGCCAGGCCGAGGTAGTTGTTGGCGCAGAGGTTCAACACCTGCCGTTCCAACACCGCGACGGTCGCGCCCTGCGGCGACTCGATGACGCGCTCCGGCTTCCACAGCCCCGCGTCGCGGATCTCCTGCAGCTGCTGGTCGAGATGCGATCGCATGCGCTCGAACATCACGTGCTCCAATCGAGAACGATTTTTCCGCAATGGCCGGAATGGCCGACCTGGAAGGCCTCCCGGAACTCGGTGTACGGGAAGCGATGCGTGATCACAGGCGAGATGTCCAGGCCGCTCTGGACGAAGACCGACATCTGGTACCAGGTCTCGAAGATCTGCCGCCCGTAGACGCCCTTGACCGTCAGCATCTTGAAAACGACCTGCGACCAGTCGATCGGAAACTCGTGGTCGGGCAGGCCGAGCACGGCGATGCGACCGCCGTGCGCCATGTTGTCGATCATGTCGCGCATCGCGCTCGGCACGCCGGACATCTCGAAGCCGACGTCGAACCCTTCCTTCATGCCGAGCTCGTGCTGGACGTCCTGCAGCTTCTTCCTGCGGACGTCCACCGCGCGCGTCACGCCGATCTTGCGCGCGAGCTCCAGGCGGTAGTCGCTGACGTCGGTCATGACCACGAAACGCGCGCCATTGTGGCGCGCGACGATGGCGGCCATGAGCCCGATCGGGCCCGCGCCCGTGATCAGGACGTCCTCGGCGACGAGCCGGAACTGCGTGGCCGTGTGGACCGCGTTGCCGAACGGGTCGAAGATCGACGCCACGTCCAGGTCGATCTTGCCCAGATGCGGCCACAGGTTGCCGGCCGGCATGACGATGAACTCGGCGAAAGCGCCGTCGCGCTGGACGCCGATCCCGACGGTGTTCGCGCACAGCGCGCGCCGTCCGGCCATGCAGTTGCGGCAGCGGCCGCAGACGATGTGCCCCTCCGCGCCGACGATCTCGCCCGGGTAGACCGACGCCACGTCCTCGCCGAGCTGGACCACCTCGCCGACGAACTCGTGGCCGACGACCAGGCCCGGCTTGATCGTGTGCTGCGCCCACTCGTTCCACGCGTCGATATGAAGGTCGGTGCCGCAGATCCCGGTGCGGAGGACGCGGATCAGCACCTCGCCGGGCCCCGGAGTCGGCTCCGGGACGTCCTGCAGCCACATGCCGGGCTCGGCTTTGGCTTTGACGAGAGCTTTCACCAGCCGCCAGATTAAGATTCCGCGCGAGGCGGCCGCTGGCCGCCGACTCCGTGGTGTGCCGGGAAGTCTGGTCGGCAGGAGGATTCCAGGCGCCCGGTGAGCAGCTCCCAGAGCTTTCTGTTCTTCCTGATCCTGCTCGGCGCGGCCGCGATCGGGCTTCGCCTGGTCTCGCGGACGACCCCGATCGTGCCGTACCCGGTGCTGCTCGCGATCGGAGGCATCCTGATCGGGCTCATTCCCGGCCTGCGACTGCCGCCGATCGGCCCCGACCTGATCCTCCTCGTATTCGTCCCTGGCCTGGTCTTCGAGGCCTCGCTGAACCTGAACCTCGACGAGCTCCGGCGCCGGGTCGTGCCGATCACCCTGCTGGCGACCATGGGCGTCTTCCTGACGGTGCTCGGCATCGGCGCGCTGGCCCACTTCGGCCTCGGGCTCGACTGGCCGAGCGGGTTCCTGCTCGGGGCCATCGTCGCCGCGACCGACCCCATCGCGGTCGTCAACCTGCTCCGGCAGCTGCGCGCCCCGGCCGGCCTGGAGGCGATCCTCGACGGGGAGAGCCTGTTCAACGACGGCACCGGTGTGGCGGTGTTCTCCGCGGTCCTGGGCACGATCGTCACCGGACACCCTTCGGTCCTGGACGCCAGTCTTCGCTTCCTGTTCGTCACCGGCGTCGGCATCCTGGTGGGTGCCGCGGTCGGCGCGGTCGCCGGCGTCTTCCTCCGCCTGGTGCGCGAGGCCGAGCTCGAGATCCTCATCACGCTGGTGGTCGCCTACGGCGCCTACCTGGTGGCCGACCTGCTGCACGCCTCCGGCGTCGTGGCGGTCGTCGTCACGGGGCTTGTCGTGACGTGGATAGAGTCGTCGCCCCGCCCCTCCAAGACGACGCAGCTGCGTGGCTTCTGGAGCCTGCTCGCGTTCGTCCTCAACGCGATCCTCTTCCTGGTGGTCGGGATCGCGCTCCCGACCAGCCAGCTGCTGGCCGTCGCCGGCCTGGCGCTGGGCGCTTACGTGATCATGCTCGCGGCGCGGATCGTCCCGGTCTACGGACTGCTGGCGGTGGCCGACCCCAGGGCCCGCTCGATCCCGTGGCGGTGGCGGCACATGATCCTCTGGGGAGGCCTGCGCGGCGGCCTGGCGGTCGCGCTCGCGCTCTCCGTCAGGGACCATCCCGGCGTCGCCCCGTCGGTCTCCGTGCTCGCCTACGGGATGGTGGTTCTGTCGCTCGTCGTCCAGGGCGGCCTGCTGCTCCCGGTCGCCGACCTGTTGAAGCTCCGCGGCCGGTCCCTCGACTAAGGTTCTTCGCCATGCGGGTGCGCGTGGGGGTCGCGCTTCTCCTGGTCGTGGTCGCGCTGGCGGCGTTCAACTACTTCCGGCCGGTGCCGGCCGCGGTCGCGAGCTCGGCGCTGCCCCCGACCCAGGTCATTCCCGGCGCCCCGCCGGCCATGCCGTGGCCGGCGCGCGGCGAGGCGGCGATCGGTGTCTCGGGGCTCGGCCTGCTCGGCAGCTCCGGGAGCGAGCAGGCGATCCCCGCCGCCAGCGTGACCAAGGTGATGACCGCGCTGGTCGTGCTCGAGGACAGCAAGCTCCAGCTCGACCAGACGGGTCCGGTGCTGACGATGGGCGACGCGGACGTGCAGTCCTACCAGAACGACCTGCGCGACCAGCAGTCGGTGGTCAGGGTGGAGCTGGGCGAGCAGATGACGCTGCTCCAGGTCCTGCAGGGGATGCTCATCCCCTCGGCGAACAACCTCGCCGAGGCCGCGGCCAGGTGGGACGCCGGGTCGATCGACGCCTTCGTGACCAAGATGAACAACCGCACCACCACGCTGCGCCTTGCGCGCACGAAGTTCGCCGACGTCAGCGGCGCGTCCGCCGCCAGCGTGAGCACGCCGAGCGACCTGACGAGCCTCGGCATGGTCGCCTTGCAGAACCCGGTGTTCGCGCGCATCGTCGCCATGGGCCAGGTCGACCTGCCCCTGGTGGGCACGCGCTACAACGTCAACGCGGCGCTCGCGCAGAACGGGATCATCGGCATCAAGACCGGTTCCGGACTGAACACGGGCGCCAATTTCCTTTTCGCCGCCAACGCGAGCGTGGACGGTCGCACCATCGTCGTCTACGGGTGCGTCATGGGCCAGGCGACGCTCGCCGCCGCCTTCGACGCCGCCAGGGTGCTGATCAAGGCGATGTCCACCGCGCTGCACGTGCGGCGTGTGATGGAACGCAACCAGACGGTGGGGACATTTACCACCGCGTGGGGGGAGCAGTCGGACATCGTCTCCCTCTTCGACGTCGACCTGGTCGAGTGGCCGGGGATGGTGCTGCGCCAGCAGATGAACGTCGGGCCGCTCTCCATCGACAAGCCTCTGCCGTCGGGGACGCGCACCGGGAGCATCCGGCTGGTGCTGGGCGACTACGACGTCCAGGTCGCGCTGGCGACCGGTAACCCGCTCTACCCGCCCGGCCGCCTGTGGAGGCTGACGCGCGTCGCGATCTAGCCTCCATTTACGATTGGCAACGGGATGGGGTTTGTCTCGCGGGGGTTTCGCGGCAAGCGGCGCGACAGCGCAGCCGGCGGGCGTTTGCCGCCCGGTCAGTACCTGGTCAACGACTGGCCCGTGCTTTCGGCGGGTCCCACGCCACGCATAAGCCTCGACCAGTGGACGTTCAGCATCGAAGGTGAGATCGACCAGCCGAAGAAGTGGACCTGGAAAGAGTTCACGGCGCTGCCCAGCGAGATCGTCACCAAGGACATCCACTGCGTCACCAAATGGTCGAAGTTCGACGTCGAGTTCAAGGGAGTCTCGCTCGAGACGCTTCTCGAAGGGGTGGAGACCGCCGCCGAGCACACGACCCAGATCTCGTATGGCGGCTACACGACGAACCTGCCTCTCGACGACCTCAGAGGCAACCAGGCATGGATCGTCTACGAGGCCAACGGGGAGCCGCTCGACCCCGAGCACGGGGGGCCGGCGCGGATGCTGGTGCCACACCTCTATTTCTGGAAGAGCGCCAAGTGGATCCGCACGCTGCGGCTCGACAAGGAGGAGGTCCCCGGTTTCTGGGAGACCAACGGCTACCACATCTACGGGGACCCTTGGCGAGAGCAGCGTTACTGGGGCGATTAGATATCCCCACGAAGTCAGAGCCTGCGGCGTGACTTCGCGGGGACCCCTCAAGTGGCAGTTCGGCACGCTCGCCGAAGTCGTCGCTGAGACTCCGCGCGTCTCGAGCCTTTACTTCGACGTGCCCGACTGGCCTGGCCACGACGCGGGCCAGCACGTCGATGTCCGGCTGACCGCTGACGACGGCTACCAGGCCGAGCGCAGCTACTCGATCGCTTCCGCGCCCGAGGACCACAGGCTCGCGCTGACGGTCGAGCGCCTGGACGACGGGGAGGTGTCGCCGTACCTGGTCGGCGAGCTGCGCCCTGGGGACAAGCTCGAGCTGCGCGGACCGATCGGGGGCTACTTCGTGTGGCGCGGCGACGACGACCGGCCGGTGTTCCTGGTCGGCGGCGGCTCGGGAGTCGTGCCGCTGATGTCGATGCTGCGGCACCGCAAGCACATCGGGAGCACGACGCCGGCCGTGCTTCTGTTCTCGTCGCGCACCCTGGCCGACGTCATCTACCGCGAGGAGCTGGACCGCCTGGCCGCGGCCGGCGACGGGCTCGCGGTGGTGCACACCCTGACCCGCGAGAAGCCCGCCGGCTGGACCGGCTACACGAGGCGCATCGACGAGGTGATGCTCAAGGAGGTCGCGTGGCCGAGGGAGCGAAACCCGGCCGTGTTCGTCTGCGGGCCGACGCCGTTCGTCGAGGCCGCGGCGTCGCTGCTGGTGGCGATGGGCCACGACGCCCGGGCGATCAAGACCGAAAGATTCGGGGCGACAGGAGGATGACGATGCAGGACATGAAACTGGACGGCAACGCGATCGGAGGACTCCTGCGCGAGATCTTCACCATGGAGATGACGACGGCGGAGTCCACCTGCGCCGGCTGCGGGGCCGTCAACGCCATCGGCAGGGTGGAGGTCTACGTCCACGCCCCCGGCACGGTCGTCCGGTGCCCCGACTGCGGGGCGGTGCTCATGCGGATCGTGCGCGGCCGCGGCCGCTACTGGGTCGACCTCACCGGCATCCGGTGCCTGGAGTTCGCGGAAGAGTCTTAGGCGCCTGGCCTCCTCATCGCCCACGGGCCGTACCGGCTCACGCCGATGATCATCCAGACGAAGACGGCCACCGCTCCGAGCGCGAGCACCTCGTTGACGACCTGAACCCCGATCGGTATGGGCGATCCGCCGCTGTTCCTCAGAAGGGCGACCAGGCCGAAGAGCGCGCTGAGAGAGCCGAGCCCCATCAGCACGAGCACGTACCAGAAGGCCCACCGCCACCCGAGGAAGGAGCCGAGCGCTCCCAGCAGCTCGAGCAATCCGACGAAGGCCGCGAACCCGATCGCGCCGTAGATCGTGAACGTGATGATCTGGTCCTCGGTCGTGCCCTGCGGGATCGTCGTGCCGGCCGCGTCCAGCGTCTGCTTGACCGCATCGTGGTTGTAGAAGATCACCGTGCTGGCCACCGTGATCACGGCCACCACGGCGAGAAGCCCGGCCGCCGCGAGCTGCATCGACCGGGTCCACGACGTCGGCTCGCGCTCGCCCCTCGGGATGGGCACCCACTGGGCGCCGTCCCAGCGGAACTGGCCGTCCGCCGAGACCTGCCCGACCGAGGCCGCCGCTGGACTCTGGCTCACAGTGGCGCTACAGTATCCGGCCGAGAAGGCTACAGAAGGTAGCCGCAAGGCCCGCGACCCGGATCCCCTTTCCGACCGTTGATCTCCCAGACGTT
>JBKPCW010000216.1:0-4475 GCA_046727555.1 Candidatus Dormiibacterota bacterium
TTCCGATGATGCCTACGGTCCTTGGCTCCCCTCATCGAGCGAAGCTCCCATCACGCGGGCGTGCCTACCACCTGGAGACTAAGGGAGTCCGCGTTCTGGACGCGCTTCGCTCGCCGCTTATCTCGAACCCCATCGCTTTCAAGGAAGACGTCAGGGCTTCGAATCCCCCTCCGGGCTACACCGCCCGTCTTCACTGCTATTTACCCGATGCGCGTTTTGGTGAGGCCGCTTCCCGTACCGGCCGCTTCCTTCAGGCCGCTTCTCTTTCATGGCCTCCCGCAAAGCGACGACGAAGAGGTCGGCGCCAGCCGCCGACCTGCAGATCTGCGCCGCACTACCCGACCGATAGGACGATGGCGCCACCTGCGTGGCCGTTTATCGCGTCCGTGAGCGCGGTGGCCGCATCGTCGAGCCCATACGTCGCTGCGATTGGAACCGCGAGGTCGCCCGCGGCGAGGAGCTCTGCGAGTCGGGTGAGCTGGGATCCGTCCGGTCGCACGTAAACGTTCGCGATCGTGATGCGATGCTCCGGCTGAGGTGGATCGCCCGTGATCGTCGCAAAACGGCCACCATTCATGACCGCCTGGAGCGCGACCTGTGCTTGACCTGGGGCGGCGTTGACGGCCGCTGAAACACCTCGGCCGCCAGTCAACTCACGGACGCGGACCAGCCACCCGGGCTCGTGGTAGTCGAGTACGGCCACAGCACCGTACTCCTGCAATCGCCTGAGGTGCGCCGGGCTCGCCGTCGTCACGACCGCTGCACCCTTCGCGATCGCGAGCCGGACAAGCATGGTGCCGGTCACGCCGCCCCCACCGTGAACGAGGATCCATTCTCCGTTGCGGATGCGCAGCGCTTCCTCGAGGACCTGTTCGGCCGTGAGCGCAGGCACGGGAAACGCTCCCGCGGAGCCCCAGGCGACATTCGGGGGCTTCCGCGCGACCAGCGCCGCAGGTGCGATCAGCTTCTCCGCCCAGGTCCCGTCGTGCCGTAGGGGCAGCGGATGGGTCATCACCTCGTCGCCGAGAGCGAACCCACTGACCCGGTCGCCAACTGCCTCGATTACCCCAGCTGCTTGGACGCCGAGCGCCATTGGAGGCTGGCGGCCAACATCCCAACCGCCAGTCCGAACGAACTCGTCCCAGTTGGCAACGCCTGCTGCCTTCACCGCGACCAAGACCTCATCGCTGGCAAGGTGACGCGGCACAGCGAGCTCGAGCATGTGCACCCGGCCGCCGATGTGGGTGATTCCAGCTCCACGCACGCCTATCTCCTTGAACCTGTCGTTGTCAGATCGTGACGGCGCGTACTCCTCGTACCGGAACCAGTCTGTAGGTCAGCCTCCTTGTGATTCAGCCGGCCAGCCGCAGCCACCCGCGCTCATCTTGGACCAGTCGAACTGTTATCACATCCGTATCCTGGACTCCCCTCCGGGCTACACGAGCGCGGCCTTCTTGACGCTCACGCGAGGCGCGGGCCCGCGCTCTCCTCGCCGCAGTCGACGAAGACGGCGCGCGTCGCCGCTCCAACTGACCGCTGACCACCCTTGACAGCGCCGCCTGCATGATGTAATAAACCAAATGGTTAAATAAATCGAGGAGCGACATGGCTGCCGACCGACTCAGCCTCACGTTCGGTGCCCTCGCCGACCCGACGCGGCGTGCGATCCTCGCGCGTCTCGCGAAGGGCGGCGCGTCGGTGACCGACATCGCCAAGCCTTTCGACATGAGCCTCCCCGCGGTGAGCAAGCACCTCAAGGTGCTCGAGCGCGCGGGCCTCGTGTCGCGCGGCAAGGAGGCGCAGTGGCGGCCGGCGGCGCTCGAGCCGGGCCCGCTCAAAGAGATCGACGAATGGGTCGAGCGCTATCGCGTCATCTGGGAGCAGCGGCTCGATCGGCTGGACGAGTACCTCAAGGAACTGAAAGAGGAGAGAAAGAGTGAGCGCAAACACCGTGGTTGAGAAGGAAGCGGAACTGGTGATGACGCGCGTCTTCGACGCGCCGCGCGAGCGGGTCTTCGAGGTCCTGACGAAGCCGGAGCACCTCGCGAAGTGGTGGGGACCCAAGGGCGTGAGCCACCCGATCGTGGAGATCGATGCTCGCGTTGGCGGCGCCGTCTTCCTCGGGCAACGCGGCGGGGACGGAGCGATGCATTACGAGGTCGGCGTCGTGCGTGAGATCACACCGCCGTCGCGGGTCGTGCTCGCGTTCCACTTCGCCGACGAGAACCGCCGGCGCATCCCGCTGAGCTGGGCCGGCGTTCCGTCCGACTGGGAGGGCGAGATCGTCCACGAGGCGACGCTCGTCGCCGAGGGATCGCGAACGCGAGTCACGATCCGTGTGACCGGTTTCCCGAGCGAAAAGTGGGGAGAAATGGCCAAGTACGGCCTCGCCGAGTCGTTCGACAGGCTCGGGTATGCCGTCGCGGACGACATGACCATTACGCCGACCGGCGATCGCGAGATCCTCATCACCCGCACGTTCAACGCGCCGCGCGAGCTGGTGTACGAGGCGCTCACGAAGGTCGACCACGTGAAGAACTGGTGGGGTCCGCGTCAGTACGGCCCGGTGAGCGCGACCGCCGACTTTCGCGCGGGCGGACACTACCGCTTCGCGCAGGGCTCGCCGGAAGGGGAAGTCGCGTTCTCGGGTGAGGTCCGCGAGTCGTCGCCCGAGCGGACCGTCTACGTCGAAGAATTCGAGGCGATGCCCGGGCATGCCGCGGTCACGACGGTCACGCTCGACGAGCGCGCGGGCAAGACGTTCATGACAGTGCGCTCGGTCTACCAGTCGCGAGAGGACCGCGACGGCATGATCATTTCGGGTATGGAGTGGGGCGCGCGGCTCTCGTACCTGCAGCTCGATGAGGTCCTGGAGGGGATGAAATGAACCAGAACAACACGACCGCCCGAGTCCCCGAGTGGGCGGTCAAGAAACGCGCAGTGGACCCGTCGGATCCTACGTGCTGATTGGATCGGCATGCCGGTGCACGAGCTTCCAGATGCCATCTTCGCGTCGGAACGTGCTCGTGACGCGCAACTCGAATGCGGCGACCTCCGCGCTGCCGCCGACCTTGGCTTTCCATTTTTCTAACTCGAGAATCGTCGCCAGGTCAGTGGTGACATAGGAGGCGATTGTCTCGAATGCGACCTCGCCATCCCTGAACCGCGATGACGCCTGGTCTAGCGCCTCGGAAACCTCCTTCCATCCGCGCACCGCAGGACCGAACGGATTCGCGAGGGTCACGTCGTCTCGATCGGACCAGAGTGCCTTGACGGGCTCCGGGACCCCCCGGGAGAACTTATCGGCCGCTGCGTGATATGCCTCGATCGCTCGATCGAAATCGCTTCGCGTCGTCAACGCCGCATCCCTCCACTACCGATTGCCAGGAAAGCGGTCGGAATCGCCCGGTCAAGGTTCGGCGGGTCGACACTACAAGGCAGCGCCTAGCGAGTCGCGGCAAGGCGCTTCAGTTGACCGGCGACGATCTCGAGCGGCTCGACACTGCGCTCGGCCCGGCACAGGATCAGCGCACCCTCCATCGCCGCCAACGCAGCGACCGCGACCGTTCTCGAACGAGCCGCCGGAAGGCCCGCCGCGCGTAACTGCGACGCCAGCAGCTCGACCCACGAATCGAACGCGGCGCGGACCGCCGCCATCAGCTCCGTAGCGTCAGGCATGGTGTCGACCGCCACGCCGGCGACGACGCACCCGGCCGCGCCATTCGATGCGACCACGACCTGCCTCCACAAGTCGATGAAGCATTCGAGGACGCCGACCGGCGTGTTGGCGGTGCAGGCACCTTGCTTTGCGAGGACCCAGTCCGAGGTGGCGCGGATCGCTTCCTTCGCGAGCTGGTCCTTGCCTTGCGGAAAGTGGTGGTAGATCGACCCGCGCGGCGCTCCGCTGTCGGCGACGATCTCCGCGAACGACGCCGCGCTCAGGCCCCGGCGGCGGATCAGCGACGCTGCGCTCCGGACCATCTTGGTCCGACTCTTACTGCTCACTTGACTATGACGATCAACATAGCCTAGCCTGACCAACTATGACGATCGTCATACTAGGAGGAGAGCGGCGATGCCGATGATCGACGTGTACGCGACCGAGGGGACGTTCAAGGACAGGAGGGCGTTGGCGCGAGACCTCGCCGCCGCAGTCATGAAGCACGAGCAGGTCCCGCCGCTCGCCCTGTTCAAAGACAACACCGCCGCCTTCGTCCATGACCTTCCAGGCGACGCGATCTCCAACGTGAACGGCGAGAGCAACTACGTCCGCGTTCAGGTGTTGACGCCGGTCGGCGTGCTAGATCGGCAAAAGCAGCTCGGCGTGGTCAAGGAGCTGACCGAGATCGTCGCGAAGGCCGCGGGTGATCAAAGCCTGGCCGCTCGCACCTGGGTCTTGATCACGGAATCTCCCGATGGCGGTTGGGGCATCGGCGGCCACGCGAACACCCGCGCCGATATCGCCGATGCCGCGC
>JBKPCW010000217.1:0-5602 GCA_046727555.1 Candidatus Dormiibacterota bacterium
CGATCGCCGTCGCCCAGGTGAGCGCAAGGCTCAAGCGGCCGCTCGCACGTGCGCCCATGACGGCGCGGCTCGAGCCGAGCAGGATGATCAGGACGAGGACGGGAGGCGCGACCAGCCCGTTGATGACGGCGCTGAGGAACAGCGCTTTGATCGGATTGATGCCGGCCAGGTCTATGGCCACGCCCGCGGCGGTCGACAGCGCCATGATCGCGTAGAACGTCGGACGGTATGACGGCCTGTCGGCGAGCGCTCCCTTGAGGTGGAGGAACCCCCTCACGGCGTAGGCGGCGGAGCCGGTGAGGATGGGGATCGCGAGCAATCCAGTGCCGATCATGCCCACGGCGAAGAGCACGAACGCCGACTCGCCGGCCAGGGGCGCGAGCGCCTGGGCGGCCTGGTCGGCGGTCTGGATGTCGGTTCTGCCGTGCGCGTGGAGCACGGCGCTGCTCGTCAGGATGATGAAGTACATGACGAGGTTGGAGAACAGCATGCCGATGACGATGTCGGTGCGCGCAGCGCGCAGCTCCTTCGCCTTGACCCCGCGTCGTTCCTTTTCGGTCGCCTTGCCCGCGGCACGCATCGCATCGACCTCGGACGACGCCTGCCAGAAGAAAAGGTAAGGCGAGATGGTCGTGCCAAGGACGGCGACGAGGGCGGCGATGAAATCCCTGCTGGGCTCGATGTGCGGCACGACCGTGCCCAGCACGACCTGCCGCATGTCGGGATGGACGATCACGCCCGTGGCGACGTACGCGAAGAGCGCGAGCGTCAACCACTTGAACACCTTGAAGATCGCCGAGTAGGTGAGGAACATCTGGAGACCGAGGATGAGCGCGGCGACAGGGACCACCAGCCAGACCTGCGGGACGGCTCCCCGGACGAGCGATGACCCACCCGCGGCCACCGCACCGAGGTCCGCGCCGACGTTGAAGGTGTTGGCCGCGAACAGGGCCAGGATGCAGGCGCCGACCAGCGACGAAGGAAACCGGCGGCGCAGCGACGTGCCCAGCCCGACGCCGGTCTGCAGGGCGATGCGCGCGCACAGCTCCTGCACAGCCGCCATGAGCGGGAACGTGAAGATCGCGGTCCACAGCAGCCCATAGCCGAACTGGCTCCCCACCTGCGCGTAGGTGCCGATGCCGCTCGGGTCGTCGTCGCTCGCTCCGGTGATGAGGCCGGGTCCAAGAGCCTGGAGGAGGCCCACCGGGCCGCGTCGCCGGCTTCGACGTTGTGGGCTTGGAGCTTCTTTCCGCAGCGCCGACGGCGGGGGCTCCCTGTCGGCGCCGGCCGGGAGGGCCCGCAGCAGCGGGTCTTCGATCGGCGCTCCCGGCGGGCCGGCGTCGTCGTCGTCCGGCTCGTCCGCGCCTCGCCGGCGCGGCTGGTTCTTCACAATTCGACAACGCCGCCGCGCGCAGCCTTTACCGCCGGCGCGCGTTGTTTCCAAGATGCAGACGCCATCCGTCGCACCGCCCCGAATTCTTCCCGAGACGGTCGATCGACGCCTGTATCGCATGATCCACGGTCTGCCCCATTCGCCCCTCAGCGACAGGTACGTCTCAACGCTGTCGGACCTCGGCGAAGGCCTGGGCTGGGTGGCGGCCGGCATCGGCCTCGCGTGGCTGGGCGGCCACAGAGGCCGGCGCGCGGGGATCGCCACCGCAATCGCATCGCTGGGAACGACCTACGTCGTGCAGCGTCTGGTCAAGCCGGTGTTCCGGCGCAGGCGCCCGTGGGTCGAGCGGGACGTCCTCGTGGTCGGCATCCGGACCACCGACGCATCTTTCCCCTCGGGCCACTCAGCGTCGTCGTTCGCCGCCGCCACCGCCCTGGCCAGCTTCTACCCGGGCGTCGCGCCGCTTGTCTTCGCCCTCGCGACCGGGGTCGCGCTGTCACGCGTCCACCTCGGCCATCACTTCCCGAGCGACGTGACGGCGGGCGCGCTCATCGGGGTCGCGAGCGGGACGGCGGTCGCCACGCTGCTGAAGAGGCAAGGGCCGCTTTGAGGGGGTCCGAAAAACAACAAATGGAGGGCTCGGCCATTGCTGGCCAAGCTCCCCCAACTCGTTAACGAGTCGAGGGCGGCGAGTACCCTCGCGTTTTTTGACGGAATCTAGGGCGCCCAGGGCCACAGCCGGGAGACCCGCGCGTTTCTTCTAGTGAGGATTCCGGGTACTGGAGGTGTTGGGTGGCGACAGCGGTTCGAGACGTAATGACGCGGAACCCAGTCACGTTGAGCGCCGACTCGTCGGTCGTCGAGGCGGCGAAGGCGATGAAAGACATGAAGATCGGCACGGTCGTCGTCATGGATCAGGACAGGCCGTGCGGCATCGTCACGGACAGGGACATCGCAGTGAGAGCGGTGGCGACCGGCCGCGACCCCAGCAACACGAGGCTCGCCGACATCTGCAGCCACGACCTGCGGGCCGTGAGACCTGACCAGTCTGTCGAGGACGCGATGCAGGTGATGAAGTCACACGACGTCAAGCGCGTGCTGGTCATGAGCGACGGCAAGCTCGAGGGCATCCTTTCGCTCGGCGATCTTTCCCGCCAGGGCGAGGGCGAGGACGTGCAGGAGGACATCAGCCGCGCGGAGCCAAACAACTAACTAGACCGCAGGGGGAACCGTCCCGGTTCCCCCTGCGCCGCGACGCTCAACGGCGCTGCTCAGTGGAAACAGCTCCCTTCGTCGATCGCGCCGGATTCGCGTCGCTAACCCCCTCCGGAGCGGAAGGGCTGCCGCAGTCGTACCTCCACACAACCATTGGCAGTCGTAAGGGTCACGCGGGTCGCGGCCGGAGTAAATCCGGCCGCGCAGGGCAACGAGGTCCGAACAACTAGTTGCGGGGGGAACAGTCCCGGTTCCCCCTACGCCGCGACGCTCAACGGCGCTGCACGGCGGAAACAACTCCCGTCGTCGATCGCGCCGGATTCGCGTCGCTAACCCCCTCCGGAGCGGAAGGGCTGCTGCAGTCGTGCCTCCACACAACCATTGGCAGTCGTAAGGGTCACGCGGGTCGCGGCCGGAGTAAATCCGGCCGCGCAGGGCAACGACGGGCCGAACTACGAGTTGCGCGTCGTCGAAGGGTCACGCGGGTCGCGGCCGCAGGGCGACGTCCCGCTCAGCCGGACACCGGTCGGGGCGCGCCTCCTTCCAGGGGCGCCTCGAGCGGGGCCGCCTCCATCGCGCCGGCCGCCAGCATGATGGCGCGCGCCTCGGCCAGGCGCGGCCCCGCCACGCTGACGAGGATCCGGCCCGACTCGACCTCCTGCTCGTAGAAGAGCGCGGTGTCTCCGGATGCGGCCATGCTGAGGAGCATGCCCGCGACCATGCCGGTGACCGCGCCCGCAACCGCGGCAAAGGCGAAGGTCACCAGCACGTTGCCGGGCAGTAGAGGGTGCACGCCGGGCACCATGCCGGTCGCGAGGGCACCCACGACCGCGCCGAGGACGGTGCCGAGGAGCAGGCCCGCCAGGACCTTTTTTCCGTAGTGCCCGCGGCGCCCGCTCCGGGGCGTGGAGACGCTCACCTGGTCGTGCCCGAAGCCCGCGTCCTTGAGTTTTCGAAGGGCCTCATCGGCCTTCCCCCGGGTCCTGAACAGGCCGGCGACGGTGTCTGGCATTTACATAGGTAACGCCCACCGGCAGCACCTATCCTGTTTCCCCCATGGCCATCCGCTCCGAGCTCGCCGGGTACAGCACCGCCCAGGCCCGGCGCGCCCTGGAGGGCCTGCCCAGATGCGACTACGAGGTCGTGGTCAGGCCGCTGCGATACCGCTGGGGACCACATCTGGCGGCCCGCTGCGAGTTCGAGGAGCGGAGGATCGTGCTCCAGGTCCCGATCCCGTTCCGCGCTTTCAAGGAGCCGGTCGTCTACGCCGCGCGGCGCAAGCGTGGGGCGGGCATGCGCTTCGCGTGGGCTTCGGAGACCGTCTACTTCCGCGGCCGGCGCGACGTGCTGCGTTTCCTGTACTGCCACGAGTGGATGCACTGGTACCTGCACGAGATGCTGGGCAAGGGCTCGGCGGCGGAGACCGCGTGCGACCGCTTCGCGCTGCGCAACTTCCGGCGCCGCTACGTCACCACCGACGACGCCGACGCGGCGCTCAGGCGGCGGACTGTGAAGGCACGCGCGTCGGCCGCAGCCCGCTAGCCGCCGCCAGCTCGGCGAAGGTCACCGCGTCGCGGATCGCGTAGCCCTCGGCGTCGTTGTTGAAGTACACGAAGACGTCGTCGCGCGCGGGCCACAGCTCGGCGATGCGCTCCACCCAGCGGCGCAGCACGTTGCGCTCGTAGCCGGGCGCATGCGCGCCCTTGCCTTCGTGAAAGCGGACGAATCCCCACGCCGCCGTGCGCCACACCGGCTGCTTGCGCCGCGGCGAGTCGGCCAGGCACAGAGCCACGCCGCGCCGCTCGAGCAGCTCGCGCGTCTCCGGGCCAAACCAGCTCTCGTCGCGAAACTCGATCGCGACCCGGACCGTGCGTGGAAACTCCTCGAGGGTCGCGCTGAGTCGCTCGATGTTCAGCTCGAGGTGCGGCGGCAGCTGGAGGAGGATGGGCCCGAGCTTCGGACCCAGTCGCCGGGCGCGGTCCAGGAAGCGCTCGACAGGCTGCTGGGGATCGTGCAGCCGTTTGAGGTGGGTCAGGAAGCGGCTCATCTTCAGCGCGAAGACGAAGTCCGGCGCGGAAGTCTGCCTCCAGTGGTCGAAGACCGGTTTGTCCGGCAGGTTGTAGAAGGTGTTGTTCACCTCCACGGTTTGAAAGCGCTCGGCGAAGTAAGGCAGCCACAGCCGCTGCGCCACTTTGTCCGGGTAGAACACGCGCTTCCAGTGCGGGTACTGCCAACCTGACGTCCCGACATAGAGCACCGCCTTATGAAAACGCTTCGCCTCGCCTGCTGCTCAGCAGGGTGATGATCGCCACCGGCAGCGCGACGTTGACGAGCAGCGAGACGAGGCCGCGGTTGAACCCGATCGGCAGGGCAAGCAGCAGCGCCGTGCCCACCAGGCACACGACCTCGAGCCCGATCACCCAGGCGCGCGCACGGCGCCGGCGCCAGAGCACACCGACGCCCATCAGCAGCGTGGCCAACGCCAGGAGCATCGTCGCCAGGGCGAGCGCGGCCATGTAGACCTCGCCGCCGAGCACGAACGGCGCCGCGGAGATGCCCGCGATGAGCCAGAACAGGCTTTGCATCAAAAGCAGGACGAAGGCGGCCTCGGGACGGGCGGACGCATCAGGCCTGGTCAATCTTTCTCACCAGCTTCTCGTCGATGTCGACGGCAAACGGTCCTTGGGGGTTGTCGACGATCCACACGTGCAGCATCGGAGGCACGCTCACGTCGATCGCGCCGAGCGGGCAAGTCGCGGTCGGAGTCATGAGGCTGAACTCGAGGCCGATGGGTGTGAAGCAGATGTTCTCGTGCTGGTGCCAGGCGGTCAGCGGGCCGCCGGGGTCGGGCCCGAACTGCCCGATGCGCTTCATCTGGAACATCGCGCCCAGCAGCTCGGGACCGTGCTTCGTGTTCGCATACACCAGGCCTTGCGGGTGCTGCGGGTCGAGCACATAGCCCGCGTCGACGTAATCCTGGTTCATCCAGTGGGT
>JBKPCW010000218.1:0-5747 GCA_046727555.1 Candidatus Dormiibacterota bacterium
CCGACGACGTGCGCGTCGACGAGCGCGACCTCGACCAGGTCTTCGACGAGGCGGCGCTGTCGCTGCCGAAAGAGTTCCTCGACCGGGACCGGGTCCTGTTCACGTTTGCCGGGCTCCGCGTGCTCGAGCTGGGCAGCGCGAACGCGACACGGCTTCCACCGACCTGACGTGCGACGGCGGCGCCCCACTCCGAGGGCAGCGGCAGGGTCACATGAACTCCCTTCGACAGACGTGATCGCGGCTTGCAGGTCGGGTCCTCGAACCCGCGTACGTGATCGACCCATGGGCCGGCGGCGTTCACGATCTGCCGGCACCGAATGGTCTCCGCGCCCGCGGGCCCTTCGACATGGGCTGCGCCTTTCTCGATGCCGACGACGCGCGTGTAGTTGCTGACGCGTACGCCCAGCCGAGAGGCTGCCGTCACCGTCGCCATGACCAGGCGGCTGTCGTTGGTCTGAGCGTCCTGCAGGACGCCGCACGCGGTGAGGCGATCCTGCCGCAGCTCCGGGATCAGCCGTGCGGCGTGCTGGCGGCTGATCAGGCCGGCGCGGCTGTGACGGAATCCCGCCAATGCCGAGTAGACGACAAGGCCGGCCCACAGCTCGGCCGCGGCCGCGACCCCGCCATAGATGGGAACCAGGAAATCGAGCGGCCAGACGATGTGCCGGGCGACCCTGTCCAGCAGCGCGCGCCGCTCGAGGTGGTTCTCCCGCACCAGCCTGACGTCGCCCATCGGCAGGTAGCGCAGGCCGCCGTGGATGAGCTTGGAGGACGCCTGCGACGTCCCGGACCCGAAGTCACGGGCGTCGACCAGCGCGACCTTCAGCCCGGCCCGAGTGGCCTCCAGCGCGACCCGGCTGCCGATGATCCCGGCGCCGATGACGAGGAGGTCGAATTCGTCGTTGACGGCACGCACTCGGAGGAATCATCGCAAGTCGCCTGCTCCGCGCCAGGACCTCGCGTCCTCTTATATGCGCCCTCGCCGGACGATGCGGCGGCGGTGGTGCGCCGGATCAGCTGCCGCTGAGGCCGGGGCCGAACCGGATACCACTTGCCACTTATCCACATTGTGTATACAGTCTGTGGAGATCACACAACATCTAGCGTCAATCGTCAAGATATGGCTTCGCCGGCTCAGGCGCCGTGTGGTGACGTGGCTGGATGAGCACGTCTGGCGCGACGACGAGCCCGTGCGCGTGCCAGCGCCGGCGAGCTGTGAGATGCAGTTCATGCGGCTGCACGCCGAGGGCCGCTTCGAGGAGATGTGGGAGATGCTCGCCGACGACGCGCAGCGCGCGTGGGGCGGGCTCCAGGCCTTCGTGCGGGAGATGCCGCGGCTGGACGAGTGGCTCGAGATCCTCGACATGCAGGTCGCGAGCGTGACCCTGCTCGACAGCTGGACCGACCACATGCACGATCAGACGTACAGCAACGTCGCCCGGCTGGTGATGCGATATCGCGTCCGCCAGCAGTGGCGTGAGTGGTCTTTCGACCGCCAGGTGCACCTCGTTCCCGGCGATGACGGATGGCGCACCCTGTGCTACCCCACACGCGCAGGCGCCGCCGCAGCTCGCTGATATAGTGGGTTGCAGTCCATGCTTCAGCACACGATCGAGGAGCAGGAACGGTTCCGCCGCTGGCATCGCCACAGTCGCCGGGCGATGACGCCGCGCAAGCTTCTTCGCGAGACCGATGAGCTGCTGTTCTGGGTCGAGGAGTGCCTCGTCCAGCGGGTGAAGATCGTCCCGGGTTGGTTGATCCCGCGCCTGACCACCGTCCTGCGCCACGCGCATCCGCAGCTGCCCGCGCGTCTTGGCCGCGAGCGGCGACCCGAGCAGGTGATGGAGATCATCTACGACGCACAGGCGGCGCTGATGGAGCAGGCATGCATCAGCCGCCGGCCCGCGGAGGTGATACCGCTGTTCGGCGGCTCGCGGCGGCGAGTGCTGAAAGAAGCCGCCTCGGTCTGACTCGACGCGGATGCTTCGCGTCGACCTTCATCTCCATTCGCACTACTCGCATGACGGCGCGAGCTCGCTCCAGCAGCTGATCGACCGCGCCCACGAGTGCGGCCTCGACCGCCTCGCGCTGACCGACCACAACACCATCGAAGGTGCGCTGGAGCTCGAGCGTATCGCTCCCGACCTCGCGATCGCGGGCGAAGAGGCGAAGACGCTCGAAGGAGAGGTCATCGGGCTCTTCATCACACAGCGCGTCCCCCCGTTCCTGGCCGCAGAGCGAGCGATGGACCTGATCCACGGCATGGGCGGCCTCGTCTACATCCCCCACCCGCTCGACCGCAACCGCTCGCACTTCAGCCCTCATCGGATGGCGGCCATGGCCGACCGCATCGACATCATCGAGACGTACAACCCGTGGTGCGACGCCGCGGCGAACCAGGCGGCGGCACAACTCGCTGACGAGCTGGGCAAGGTGGTCGCGACGGGCTCTGACTCGCACTCCGCCGAGGAGCTGGGCCGCAGCTGGATGGAGATGGAGGAGTACGAGGGCGTCGAGGACTTCCTCGACAAGCTCCGCTACGCTCGGCATGTCGTGACCGCGAGCAGCGGCACCGGACGGCGTGCCTGACACGTTCGACCTGCTCGTCATCGGCTCGATCGCGCTCGACACGCGGGAAGGCCCGTTCGGCAAGGTACAGGAGGAGCTCGGCGGCTCCGCGGTCTACTTCGCGCTGGCGGCCAGCCTGATCGTGCCGCTCAAGGTCTCGGCGCCGGTCGGCCATGACGCGATCGACCAGGTCGCCAAGGCGTTCGATGGCCGGCCGATAGACACGAGCCTGGTCCATGTGTTCGAGATGCCGACCTATCGCTGGACCGCGCGGCAGGAGCACGGGCGCAACATCGACCTCGGCAGCTCAGACCGCATCTACGACCGGTGGCATCCGCACGCACCGCACGACTTCGCGGGCTGGGCCTTTGTGGGCTCGATGCGCCCCGACCGCCAGGCCCAGGCGATCAAGGCCGTCCACGGCGCCAAGCTGGTGGCCGCCGACGCGATGCTGTCCTACGTCAAAGAGCAGACGCCGCACGTGAAGGACGTGCTGCGCCGGGCCAACTGGTACTTCTGCAACCAGGAGGAGTTCGCCGCCCTCGGAGGCATCGACCCGGAGGAGTTCCGGCGCCAGTGGTGGCTCGAGGGCCTGGTCGTCAAGGCGGGGAGCAGCGGGATCACCGCCTACACGTCGGACGGGAGCGTGCACGTCCCGGCGCTGCCGAAGTACCCGGCGTTCGACACCACCGGCGCCGGTGACGCTGTGGCGGGCGGGATGATGGCGAGGTGGCTTACCACCGGCGCGCAGAGAAGCGGGCTGCAGGACGCCCTGGTGTGCGGCGTAGCCTGTGCATCACTGACCATCGAGTCGATCGGCACGCACGGCATCGTCAGCGCGACGCGCGAGCTGCTCGACATGCGCATGGCTGAGGTGTGGGCATGTCTGGAACAAGAGTCCTGATCCTGAGCGGCGACCTGGTCGAGCAAGAGGTCGACGCCATCGTCAACGCGGCCAACAACGACCTCGTGCTGGGCGGCGGAGTTGCGGGGGCGATTCGCCGCGCGGGCGGGCCTTCCATCCAGGACGAGTGCGACCGGCACGGACCCGTGCGCGTGGGAGAGGCCGCGATCACCGGCGCCGGCAATCTGCGTGCGCGCTACGTGCTGCACGCGGCGAGCATGACGCTCGGTGGACGCACGACGCGCGAGTCATTGCGGTCGTCGATGGACGATGTTTTTCGTCTTGCGCGCGGACATCAGGTCGAAAGCGTGGCCATCCCCGCGGTCGGTACGGGCATCGCCGGATTTCCAATCGATGAGTGCGGACGCGTGATGGCCGAGTCATTGCATCACGCGTTAAGTGAAGGTTGGCAAGCAACAGAAGTGAGGTTTGTTTTATTCGGAGAGGCCGCAAAAACCCCTTTCGAGACCGCCTTCTGGCATGTTTTTTCGCAGATTAGGGGGTCGGTTCGCTGAATTCGGTTTGAATTGGGGTTGAATTGGGCAGAAACCCGACCCTAGAATGGGCAAGTCCGCCCCTGCCACACGAATTTCTAGAAAGGATGGTGACTTAGTGGAAGGCTACTGCTTGAAGGACAAAAGAAAGGTTGAGATGAAAGACCCTCAGCCGATCACGATGAAGAACGGGAAGCCGGCGACGGTGGGCACGTGCCCTTACTGCGGCACGAAGATCTACAAGATCGGCAAGGCTACCGTATAACAGCAGCAGCAACGGCGATGTCAGGACCGCTCCATGGGAGCGGTCCTTTTTGTTTCAGGTGGTGATCGGAGGCTCGAGCGCGCCGAGCAGCACCTCGGTCGCCGACACCGCTTCGTCGACGCCCAGCATCTTGAAGATCTCGACGTTCGTCGGGTTGTTGACGCGGGCGATCGTCTTCTTCACGTGGAAGTGACGCTTGGCGACCTGCAGGGCGATGAGGTTGTCCTCGTCGTCGGCGGTGACTGCGATCATCGCGTCGGCGCGCTCGATTCCGGTCTGAGCCATGAAGCGCACCTCGCATCCGTCGCCGCGCATGACGATGCTGCCGAGCTGTGTCTCCAACCAGTCCGCGCGACGCGCGTCCTTTTCGATGAGCGTCACCTCGTGACCGCGCTCGACCAGGTCGCGTGACAGGTAGTACCCCACCGTGCCGCCGCCGACGACGATCACGTACATCGGGCGCTAGCTGCGCTCCATGAGGACGCGCTCGATGTGCCTGGCGCCTTCGATGGTGGGACAGATGGTGTGCACGCCCAGCTTCTCGTAGGTCTCGGCGCGCTCGGGGTCGTAGATACGGGTGACGACGTGAGGCACCTTGAAGACGTGCTTGGCGATCTGCGAGGCCATGATGTTGCGGTTGTCGCCCTCGGTGACGGCGACGAAGCCGTCGGCCTTCTCGATGCCGGCGCGGCGGAGGACGTCGACGTCGGTGCCGTTGCCGACCACCTGTTCGCCGCGAAACTCTCGGGTGAGGACTCCCCTGGACGCCGCACGGTTGAAGGCGTTGGGGTCGCGGTCGACGATCACCACCTCGTGCCCGGCGCGGTCCATGTTGGCCGCGATCTGCGAGCCGACACGCCCACACCCAATGATCAGCAGCTTCAAGACCGGTTGAGTATAGGGAGGGTCTGGAGGCGGTTCCGGTGAGCGCGGCGGAGGTTGCTAGCATTTGCGCGCGTGCGTTTCCCATTCACGTTCATGGGCGTGATCGCGCTCGCGATGGGGGTCTGGTCGATCGCCTATCTGGCGGCTCACCAGGCGCTCGACCCCGTGTCGCGGCAGCTCGCTGCGGGCACCGCCGTGGTGTGTTTCGGCTTTGCCCTTTATGTGCTGATCAGGCGCGTCAGGCGCGGGCCGCAGCACTGAATGCGCGGTTGAGGACCGACTGATGGCGGATCGCGACCGGCACACGCACCCGACCACGTCGCACAAGGTGCTGGTCGCTGTGGGCGGCCAGGACGTCGACGAGGAGACGGTGCGGCTCGCCTGCCGGATGACCGACCCGCAGAGCGGCCGGATCTATGGAGTGCACATCATCGAGGTGAATCGGTCGCTGCCGTTGGGGGCGGTGATGGAGGACGTCGTCGAGCGCGGGGAGAAGATTCTCGACGAGGTCGAGAAGCTCGCGTCGGCGGCGCAGCTGCCGGTGGAGACGGAACTGGTGCAGGCGCGGGACACGGGGCCGGCGCTGGTCGACGAGGCGGTGGAGTGGGGGGCCGACCTGATCGTGATGGGA
>JBKPCW010000219.1:0-4545 GCA_046727555.1 Candidatus Dormiibacterota bacterium
TCGTTCTTCCTGGAAGGCGTCATGTTCCTCTGGAAGGGCCCCGCGACAGTGCACTTCCCGGACATCCTTCCCCAGGCGTCGACGACGGTCGCCGGCGTGTTCTTCGGCGTCAAGGACGTGTTCGTGGTCGTCGCCGCCGCCATCCTCGTCTCTCTGCTTGCCGTGTTCATCAACCGCACCAAGCTCGGCAAGGCGATGCGCGCCACGGCCCAGGACAGGGACGCGGCCCAGCTGATGGGCATCGACATCAACCGGACCATCGCCGCCACGTTCTTCATCGGCGCCCTCCTCGCCGGCGCCGGCGGGATGATCTGGGGCCTTTACTACAACACCATCTACTACCAGCTCGGATTTCGGAGTGGCCTCATCGCCTTCACCGCGGCGGTGTTCGGCGGGATCGGCAACATCCCTGGCGCCGCGATCGGTGGCCTGGTCATCGGCCTGGTCGCTGCGTTCAGCGACAACTACATCGGCTCGAAGTGGACCCAGGTGGTCATCTTCGGCATCCTGATCACCGTCCTTGTCTTCCGCCCGACGGGCCTGCTCGGCATGCGGGTGCCCGAGAAATGAGCAACGCCCGCGTGACCGGCGGCCGCTCGCTGCTCGACCGGATCCGCAAGCGCGACCGCGACACGGCCGTCTACGGAATTCTGATCATCCTGGCGATCATCTTTCCGATCATCACCATCAACGTCACCAACGGGACAGCGCTCGTCTCTCACGCGACGCGGGCCGGTTACTGGGTCCTCCTCGCCATCGGCCTGAACGTCGTGGTCGGCTTCGCCGGCCTGCTCGACCTCGGCTATGCCGCCTTCTTCGCCATCGGCGCCTACACCTACGCGCTGCTTGCCTCGCCGCAGCTCGCATCCTCGCCGGCGCACCACGCGGTCCACATCACCTTCTGGATCCTCATGTTCGTGTCCCTGGTGTTCGCGGCCGTCGCCGGCGCCATCCTCGGCTTCCCGACCCTGCGGCTCAGAGGCGATTACCTGGCCATTGTCACCCTCGGGTTCGGCGAGATCGTGCCCCAGCTGTTCTATAACTTTGACCAGTGGACCGGCGGCATCAACGCCGTCGGCCTGATCGACCAGCCCCGCATCCCGTTCTGGCTCCAGGGACCCTGGTCGAGCGACGGTCCTGTCGCCATCGTCAAGGACTTCAACTTCAATGGCGACCCGGTGGCCTATTACGTGCTGATCTGTCTTTTGATCGGCGCCGCGGTGATCCTGGTCACCAACCTCTACCGCTCGCGGCTTGGCCGCGCCTGGATGGCGATCCGCGAGGACGAGGTCGCCGCGGCGGCGATGGGCATCAACACCGTCACCACCAAGCTGCTGGCCTTCGCCATCGGCGCCTCGTTCAGCGGCTTCGCGGGCGCCTACTACGGCGCGAGCGTCAGCCTGGTCAGCCCCGACTCCTTCCTCTTCATCGTCTCCATCACGGTGCTCGTGATGGTCGTGCTCGGCGGCATGGGCAACATCAGCGGCGTCATCGTCGGCGCGCTGGTGATGTACTACATCGTCTTCTACCTGATCCCCGGCCTGCCCGACTTCGCGCGGTCGATGGCGAACGACCTCGGGCTCCAAACTCTGAACGCCAGCCACGGCGACTGGCCGGGGCTCGCGGAAGAGACGCAGCGCCTGAACTTCCTCATCTACGGCGCCATCCTGGTCCTCGTGATGCTGCTGCGGCCGCAGGGCCTGCTGCCGAGCCGCGTCCGCGAGCAGGAGCTCAAGCACGCCGCCGTTCAGGAGGAAGAGGCGGTGGTGGAGCAGGCGCACGCCGGATGAGCGAAGCCAAGGTCGACAACATCCTCGAGGTCACCAACCTGACGAAGCGGTTCGGCGGGCTGGTGGCCGTCGACGACGTCACGCTCAACATCAAACGCGGCGAGGTGTTCGCGCTCATCGGGCCCAATGGGGCCGGCAAGACCACGATGTTCAACAACGTGACCGGCCTGTATCAGCCGACCAGCGGGACCGTGTTCTTCGACGGCCGCAACATCACCGGCTACAAGCCACACCAGGTCGCCAGGTTCGGCATCGCGCGCACCTTTCAGAACATCCGGCTGTTCGACTTCATGTCGTGCCTCGACAACGTCCGCGTCGGCCGGCACGTGCGCATGAAGGCCCGGGTGTGGGACTCGCTGTTCAAGACCCCTCGCGAACGTCACGAGGAGGAACGCACGACCGAGGAGGCGATGGAGCTCCTGCGCTTCGTCGGCATCGCCAAGCACGCGAACCAGTACGCGCGCAACCTCGCCTACGGCCAGCAGCGCCGGCTCGAGATCGCCCGCGCCCTGGCCACGGACCCCAAGCTGCTCCTGCTCGACGAGCCCGCGGCCGGCTTCACGCCGCAGGAGAAGGTCGAGCTGATGGCCCTGGTGCGCAAGATCCTGACTCGGGGCATCACGGTGTTCCTGATCGAGCACGACATGAAGGTCGTGATGGGGATCTCGGAGCGGATCGTGGTGCTCGACCACGGCGAGAAGATCGCCGAGGGCAGCCCGGACGAGGTCAGGAACGACCCCCGGGTGATCGAAGCGTACCTGGGCAAGTCGGCATAGCGGCTATATGGCACTTCTCGAAGTAGACGGCGTCGACGCTTTCTACGGCCGGATCCAGGCGCTCCGCGGCATCAGCATCAGGGTCGAGAAGGGCGAGGTCGTGGCCCTGATCGGCTCGAACGGCGCGGGCAAGACGACGACTCTGCGCACGATCTCCGGCCTGATGCACCCGCACAACGGGACGATCACCTTCGACGGCCGCGAGATCACGACCACTCGTCCATCGAGGATCGTCGGGCTCGGGATCAGCCAGTCGCCCGAGGGACGGCGCCTGTTTCCGCGCATGACCGTGGTCGACAACCTGTTCATGGGCGCCTACTCGCGCAACGACAAACCGGGCATCGCTTCCGACATGGAGCGTGTGTTCCAGCTCTTCCCCCGGCTCCTCGAGCGCCGGTCTCAGATCGCGGGCACGCTCTCCGGGGGTGAGCAGCAGATGCTGGCGATGGGCCGCGCGCTGATGGCGCGGCCGAAGGTGATGATGCTCGACGAGCCTTCGCTGGGCCTCGCGCCGATCCTGCAGGAGACGATCTTCAGCATCATCCGTGAGATCAACGCCCAGGGCACGACGGTGCTGCTCGTCGAGCAGAACGCGAACAAGGCCCTGGAGGTCGCGAACCGCGGCTACGTGCTGGAGAGCGGAGTCATCGTCCAGACCGGAACCGGCCGCGAGCTGCTCGCGTCCGAAGAGGTCCAGAAAGCCTACCTGGGGATGTAGCTCCCACCCGGCTCACCGATGAGTTTCGGAGGGAGACGGAGTCTTGAAGACCATGACCGGAAAGTACGCGGAAGTGAACGGCATCAACCTCTACTACCAGACCCACGGCTCCGGACGGCCGCTGGTGCTGCTGCACGGCGGCCTCGGCTCCGGCGAGATGTTCGGCCCGGTGATTCCGCTCCTCGCCGAACGCCACCTGGTGATCGCACCCGACCTGCAGGGCCACGGCCGCACCGCCGACATCGACCGGCCCATCGACGTGCGCCTGATGGCCGACGACATCGCGACCCTCATCGACCACCTCGGCCTCGACCAACCCGACGTCGTCGGCTACTCGCTGGGTGGCGGCGTGGCGCTGCACCTGGCGTTCAAGCACCCGACGAAGATTCGCCGGCTCGTCGCCGCGGCGGCCAACGTCCGGCGCGACGCCATACCGCCGGAGATGCTGGCCCAGCAGATGCAGGTGAACGCGGCGGCGGCGGAGTTCATGAAGGACACGCCGATGTACCAGGACTACGTGAGGGTGGCACCGCGACCGGAGGACTTCCCGCGCCTGCTCGACAAGATCGGCCAGTCGATGGCCAACGACTTCGACCTCAGCGAAGAGGTCCGCCACCTGCAGGTGCCGACGCTCATCGTGGCCGCCGACGCCGACATGGCGCCGCCGAGCCACTATGTCGAGGTGTTCAAGCTCCTCGACGGCGGGCTGCGCGACGGAGGCTGGATGGGCGAGGGCCGACCCAAGGGCGGCCACGCCCTGGCCATCCTGCCCGGCCTGACCCACTACAACCTCGGCATGTCGCCGCTGTTCGCCGCGGCGACGCTGGCCTTCCTCGACCAGGAGCCGTAGGCGCCGGGACTATCTCCCGGGCTGGTAGCTGCTGACGAACAGGTAGATCAGCACGATCGCGAAGGCCCCGTACTCCAGCACCACGTTGCGCGTGAAGCTGTCCTCGACGGTGTGCCGGACCAGTCCGCGGTTGATGTACCAGGCGAAGAAGAGCATCACCGCGAAGGTCCCCTCGTTGACGACGAGGTAGAGCGACAGGGCGGTGATGGCCCAGGCGAGGAACGTGACGACCTGGCCGACGAAGAGGGCAAAGATGAAGGCGCGGCGTGGCGCTATGGCGACGCCGTTGACTCGGAAGCTGCGGTAAGAGGCAAGAAACGTGATGGTGAAGATCCAGAGCAGCTGCAGGATCGGGTTGAAGTGGCGGGTGACGATGACCAGGTACGCGCCCGCGACGACGACGACCAGGAT
>JBKPCW010000220.1:0-9062 GCA_046727555.1 Candidatus Dormiibacterota bacterium
GACCCGGGCGGCGCGGTCCCGGCCAAAGCGAACAGCTCGTCGTAGCCGCCGGCGCCGAGCGCGTCGCGCAGCCATGCAAGGCACAGCCCTGCGGTCTCGTGGTTATTGGCCACGAGGAACGCGCGCGGGCGAAGGCCGGGCCCGGACGCCATCTGGTGCAGCACGTCGGTGCGCTTGAACGGCACCTCGCACGCGATCCAGGCCGTCGTGCTTATCGTCACGTGGGCTTGAAACGGCGCCACGGCGCCTTAGCCGACAAATGAGCCGTGCAGGTCGGGGACGCCCGCGACCACGGGCACCGAAGGGATGCCGAGGTCCTCCGCGACGTCCGGCAGGACGTCGCCGATCACGCTTCCCGTCGCCACCAGGGGCGGGAGCCTGGCGGGGTCGCGGCCGGAGCGCCGCACCAGCTCGGCGACGTAGGCGGGCTTCGCGCCCGGCCGGTTGTCGGTGAGCCAGGAGAGGATCATCGACGCCGGCGTGGCCACGGCCCGGCCGGTGAATCGCAGGCCCAGGTAGTCGAGCGGCTCCAGGAGCAGGCTCGTTCTCGCGTACAGCTCCGGCTCGCTGTTGCGCATGTAAAGCTCGTGCCCGAGCGGGTCGGCGCCGTGCGGCGAGGGCGCGCCGCCCGTGAGCTGGACCCAGCGGAGAATGTTGCCCGGCGAGTAGCCGAAGACCGAGACCGGACCGCCGACGGCCTTCGCCGCGAAGCGGCCGCCTCGCGTGTCCGCCCACAGCCGGCACGAGCCCACGGCGCGTCCCTCGGCGTCGACGGGAACCGTGGAGCCCCACTGGCCGGTGATGCCGACTCCGGCCAGGTCGGCCGGCAGCACCTTCCCGGAGCCTGCGATCGTCCGGACGCCCGCGCGGATCGCGTCCCACCATTCGGCCGTGTCCTGGACCGCGCCTCCGTCCGGCGTGTAGGTCGTGCGCACTGTGGCGAGCGCCTGCGCAAGCACGTCGCCGCGAAGCGACACCGCGCCTGTCTTCGGGCCGCCGGTGCCGAGGTCGACGGCGAGGATCCAGGGCTCAGCCACGCGCGTCGGACGGCGCCACGTCGTACATCGCGTCGAGCGCGGCGGTGAGGAGCGTGTCGAGCACCTCGTTGCCGGCGGGGGTGCCCCCGAGCCCGTAGAGCGCGCCGCTCTTCGGCTCCGCGCGCGCAGGATGCCTGGCGTACTCGACCGCTTCGCGCAGGTCGGCGACGAAGGCCTCGGCCACGCCCGGAGCGGTGTTCGGCCGCGTCACGCAGAAGTGCAGCGCGGGCGGCAGGTGCAGCGCGTTCAGGCGCCAGCCGCGCTCGATGAGACCGTCGTTGACGTGGTAGATGTTCAGGTCGGGCGAGCGGAACGCGACCAGGAACGTGGGGTCGCCGACGACCTCGAGCTCGGGGATGGCGTCGACGCCGGCGCGGATCTTCGCCGCGGTGTCGAAGATCGCGCGAGCGATCTCGAGGTAACCCTCCTCGCCGAGGCTCACCATCGCCGCCCACGTGGCGGCGACCAGGCCGCCCGACCGGCTGCCCGCGAGCCCCGGCGAGAAGTAGATCCCGCCCGGCCAGTCCGGGAAGTTGAAGTACTGGTGCCGCCGCAGGTCTGCGTCGCGGTAGAGCAGCACGCTCGTGCCCTTCAGCGCGTAACCGTACTTGTGCGTGTCGGCGGAGATCGAGGTGACGCCGGGGACGCGGAAGTCGAACCGCGGAACGTCGAGGCCGAGCCGCTCGCCCCACGGCAGGATGAAGCCACCGAGGCAGCCGTCGACGTGGAGGCCGATGCCGTGCTCGAGCGCGGCCTGGCCGAGCTCCTCGATCGGGTCGACGATTCCGTGCGCGTAGTTCGGCGCCGAGCCGACCAGGGCGATCGTGTTCCTGGTGACGTGGTCGCGCACCCAGCCGACGTCGACCCGCCAGTCGGCTCCGAGTGGGGCGCGGACGATCTCGATGCCGAGCAGGTGGCCGGCTTTCTCGAGCGCGACGTGCGCCGTGACGGGGACGATCACCTCCGGCCTGGTGACCCCGTTCTCCTCGCGCGCGCGGTCGCGGTAAGCGAGCATCGGGTTGATCAGGCTTTCGGTGCCGCCAAAGGTGACGACGCCGCAGACGCGGTCGTCGCCGTGGAGCATCGACCTCGTCATGGCGACGATCTCCGCCTCGAGCTTGGTCGCGCTCGGATACATGTCGCGCTGGAGGACGTTGGCGTGCGCGAAAAGGCGGAAGGCCTCGGTCAGGAAGGCGTAGTGGTCGTGGCCGCCGTGGTAGATCGACCCCGACACCCGGCCCTGGTCCGCGATCCGATCCTCCTCCTCCGCCATCGTCCGGAGCTCCTCGAGGATGCTCTGCCGGTCGCGGCCGCGCGGCTCCAGGGCGGCGTAGGTCTTGAACCGGGCGCGGTAGGGATAGAAGTCGATCAGCGGCCCCTCGTCACCCATGCCGGGGCCAGCTTAGACGGCCGCGTGCCTCCGCACCGGGTTGGTCAGCTCGCCGAGGCCGTCGATGCGGATGGTGACCACGTCGCCGTCCTCCAGGGTCACGCCCGCCGGCGGGACGACGCCTGTTCCGGTCAACAGGAAGCAGCCGACGGGAAACGTCTGGTCACGGCCGAGGAAACCGACGAGCTCCGGGATCGCCCGCCGCATCGCCGAGGTCGACGTCTCCCCCGAGAAGAGCTCCGCGCCGGCGCGGCGAATTACGAGCTCGATCCTGCGATCCCGGGGCGAGTAATCCCAGGCGAGCACGATCGCCGGTCCCAGCGCGCAGCAGCCGTCGTAGACCTTCGCTTGCGGCAGGTAAAGCGCGTTCTCGCCCTCGATGCTGCGCGAGCTCACGTCGTTTCCGATCGTGTAGCCGACGATCTCCAGCCGGCTGTTGCAGACCACCGCCAGCTCCGGCTCGGGCACGTCCCACGTCGAGTCCGAGCGGATGTTGACCGCCTCCCCCGTCCCGCGCACGCGCCGCGCCGTGGCCTTGAAGAACAGCTCCGGCCGCTCCGCCGAGTAGACGCGCTCGTACGGGTCGGCGCTGACGGCTTCCTCGGCGCGGGCCACAAGGCTCTGCTGGTAGGTCACGCCGGCCGCCCAGACCTCCTGGCTTTCGATGGGCGCCAGCGGCACGCCTCGCGGCGGATCGACCGGTGCCGCCTCCGCGACCGCTCGTTGAACGCGGTCGAGCGAGAGCGAAAGGAGTGCGTCCAGCGAGACAGGAAGCCGCCGCCAGCTTTCGTCACGCTGGACGAAAAGGCCCTCCTCGAGCCGGACTAGCTGTTCCACGCCGAGCCGGACGGATACTCGAATCGCTGGATGGACTCCGGCCGCATCGTGATGCTGTATCCCGGCGCGCTGGGCGCGACGTAGCAGCCGTCCTTGATCACGACCGGGTCGAGGAAGTGCTCGTGGAGGTGCTCGACGTACTCGAGCACCCGGTTGTCGAGCGAGCCGCTGACGGCGATGTAGTCGAACATCGAGATGTGCTGCACGTACTCGCACAGCCCCACGCCGCCCGCGTGCGGGCAGACCGGCACGCCGAACTTGGCCGCCAGGAGAAGCACCGCCAGCACCTCGTTCAGACCGCCCAGGCGGCACGCGTCGAGCTGGCAGAACCCGATGGCCTCGGCCTGGAAGAGCTGCTTGAAGATCACGCGGTTCTGGCAGTGCTCCCCCGTCGCGACCCTGATCGGCGCGATCGCCCGCGCGATCGTGGCGTGGCCCAGCACGTCGTCGGGGCTCGTCGGTTCCTCGATCCAGTACGGCTGGAACTCGGCCAGGCGGCGGACGTTGGAGATGGCGTCACCCACCTCCCACACCTGATTGGCGTCCATCATCAGGCGGCGGTCCGGCCCGATCTCCTCGCGCACGATGCGTGCCCTGCGCACGTCATCCTCGATCCGCTGGCCGACCTTCATCTTCACGTGGGTCCACCCCGCGGCGACCGCCTCGCGGCACAGAGCGCGCAGCTTCTCGTCGGAGTAGCCGAGCCAGCCGGCGGAGGTCGTGTAGGCGGGGTAGCCGGAGCGCAGCATCTCGGCCTCGCGCGCCTTGCGCCCCGGCGCCATCCGCTCGAGGATGCCGAGTGCCGCGTCCGGGGTCAGCGCGTCGCTGATGTACCGGAAGTCGATGGACGACACCAGCTGCTCCGGGGTCATGTCGACGAGGAGCTTCCACAGCGGCTTGCGCTCGACTTTCGCGTAGAGGTCCCACACCGCATTCACGAGTGCCGCCGAGGCGAGGTGGATCGCTCCCTTCTCCGGCCCGATCCAGCGCAGCTGCTGCTCGCCGGTGACGGCCCGCCAGAACCCGCGCATGTCGGCGGTGATCTCCTTCAGCTGCCGGCCGACGACGATCGGCGCCAGGGCGTTGATCGCCGCGACCACGATCTCGGTGCCGCGGCCGAGGGTGAAGGCGAGGCCGTGACCTTCCAGGCCGTCGCCGGCGTCGGTGCGCAGAACCACGTACGCGGCCGAGTAGTCCGGTGCCGTGTGCATCGCGTCCGAGCCGGCGAGCGTGCGCGAGGTCGGGAACCGGACGTCGTGCACGCTCGCGCTGACGATGCGATGCGACACGGCTAGCCCTTGATCGCGCCCACGAGGAGACCTCGGGCGATGAATCTCTCGAGCGCGATCGCCATAGCAATTACCGGCCCGATCATGATCAGGATGAGGACCGACATGTACCACCACTGCGGTCCGCGCGTCGCGTTCTGCGCGGCCACCGTCAGCGGCAGGGTCTGCGCGTTGGCGCTGGTCAGGAACAGGGCGATCAAGTACTCGTTCCAGGCGAAGACGAGGACGAAGAGGAACGTCGCCACGAGACCGGGCACCGCCAGCGGCAGCACGATCGACCGAAAGATGCGGTAGTGCGACGCGCCGTCGATGGCGGCGCTCTCCTCCAGCTCGAGCGGGATGCTCTGGAAGTAGTCGCGCATTAGCCAGACCACGATCGGAAGGTGAGACGCGACGTAGGCGATGATCAGCGCCGCCCACGTGTCGAGCAGCTCGAGCTGCTGGAAGAAGATGTAGATCGGGATCACCACCGCGACGGGCGGCAGCATGCGCTGGGAGATCATCCAGAACGCGATGTCGTCGTTGCCCACGGCCCGCTTCGAACGCCTGGCCACCGTGTTGAGGAGGAGCAGAAACAGGCCGAAGCCGACGGCCGCGCCGATCTGCCAAGGCGCATGGACCGCGACCAGCACCACGGCCAGCGCCACACCGGCGACGAACGAGAGGATGGCCCCCGCCGTCACCCGGTAGCGCATGCGCACCAGGCCGTACGCCGCCATCGAGCCGAGCAGGAGGGTGATCGCCGTGCTCGTCAGGCCGACGACGACGGTGTTCAAGTAAGGCCGGAAGGTGTCCTCCCCCAGGTCGACGAAGATGTAGCGCCAGTTTTCGAGGGTGGGTTGGAAGTCCCGCCACGGGATGTAGAAGGGGCCGCCGTTGACGTCGAGCGGGATCTTGAACGCCGTGATCGCGAGCCAGTAGAGGGGAAACAGGACGACGAAGGCCCAGGCGAAGAGCAGGAGGTAGGAGACGACCATCGTCGGGAAACCCATGGTGTTGGTCGACACCGAGTTGGCGCGGCGCAGGATGGCCACGGCTAGGACATCGCCGCCACGCGCCGGCGGAACAGGTTCACGTAGGTCACCCCGACGAAGGTGACGACGATCAGCAGCATGTAGGCCACCGCGGCCGAGCCGCCGATGTCGAGGGTGCGCCAGATCGTGTAGGCATGCAGCGTCAGCGACTCGGTCGCCGTCCCGGGCCCTCCGTTGGTGAGGACGTTCGGCAGGTCGACGATCTTGAAGCCTTCGATCAGGCGGATGAGGACGATCGTCGACGTCGCCGGCAGAATGAGCGGAAACGTGATCCGCCAGAAGACCTGCCACCGGTTGGCGCCGTCGACCACCGCCGCCTCGACCAGCTCATGCGGCAGGGTCTCGATGGCGGCCAGGAGGACGATGAAGATGAACGGCGTCCACTGCCAGATGTCGCCGATCATCACCGCCAGGCGGGCGCCCCACGGGTTGGTGACCCAGCTCACGTCGACCAGGCCAAAGTGGGCCCACAGCGGGTAAAGCGGTCCCTTGTCGGTGTCGGTCAACATGCGGAAGAGGTAGGCGACGCCGACCGGCGTGATCATCATCGGGAGCAGAAAGACGACGCGGAAGAACCGCCGCCCGGGCAGGGCCTGGACCACCAGCAGCGCCAGGCCCAGCCCGATCAGATACTGGAGGCTGACGTCGAACCCGACGTAGATGAGGGTGACCACGAGCGTCCCCGGGCGGCCGCTCGTGAGGACGGTGTTGACGACCAGGAAGATCAGGGCCGCGGCGCCCGCTGCCGCGACGATGCGCCCCACCAGGCCCCCGGCCGTCCGGCCAGGGCCACGGACGTAGCGGTAGAGCAGATACGCGATCAGCCCGTAGGCCGCGAGCAGGACAGCGACGCTGACCACGGTCGGACGGCCCAGCAGGCCGAGGAAGTGCACGTGGTCGATGCCGACGAGGAGCTTGGCGTAGTTGTCGAGGCCGACGAACTTCAGCTCCAGGCCGCCCTCCGAGAAGCTGAGCCGCGACAGGGACACGTAGAGCGAAGCGAGCAGCGGAAAGATGGAGAAAGCGAGGATGACGATGACCGCCGGCAGGATGAACACCGCGCCCGCGTACCGATCGACGCGGGCGACCATCGGGCGCCACAGGGAGGCAGCCTGACGCAAGCCGCGCGTTGACACGTAACCGCTCACTCTAGAGTGGTCCTCTTCTTCCAAGGTGTGGGTGCGTGGCCGGGAGGCGGCGAGGCGTCGCCGCCTCGCCGCCATGTCGCCCCGGCGTTATTTGGTGATGCTCAGGCTCGACCTGTAGGCGTCGAGCTGCGATTGCCTGCCGATCTCATCCGTCTTCTTGTTCCACTGGGACGTGATCTGGGCCATCGTCGCCTGCGTGCTCAGCTCACCCGCAAGGAACTGCGCGAGCGCCGTGTCGAGGGCCGTCTGCTGGTAGTACGCGGTCTGTGGGATGCGCAGGTCAAGGACCATGTTCGGGCTCTGCAGGCTGGACTGGATGGCGCCGAGGTAGTTCTTCGCCGCCGTCTCGCTCATGCCCGATTGCTCCCACGGCCCGAGGTTGTTGAAGTGCGATGCGCGGTAGGGGTTGAACCCGGTCTTGCCGAGGGTCACGTCGATGCTGGACTGGGCCGGCTGGGACATATAGGAAAGGAAGGCGTAGGCCGCGTCCTTCACCTTGGTCGAAGAGGCGTGGTTGATCGCGCCCGACCAGCCGCCGAACGCGGCGAACGGGGAGTGGTTGACGCCGTTGGTGGCGTAGGGGCACAGGGTCGCGTTGCAGTCGGCGAGCTGCATCGTCGAGCGGTCGAGGACCTGCTTCGAGCCGGGCAGGATGACGGCCCCGACCTTGTCGATGACCTTGGACTGGGTCTTGTCAGTCGCGAGCGGGCCGATGTCGCCCCAGTCGAGAGAAAGCGCGCAACGCCCGGTGACAAACAGTCCACGGGAGTCGCCGACGTCGTTGTTCAGCTGGCCCGCAGGACCGAGCTTCGACAGCGTCTTGTAGACGTTCAAGGCGGCCGCCGCCCCCGGGTTGTTGTAGAGCGGCTGCATCGTGTTGGTGTCGAAGAAGGCACCCTGCTTGGTGCCCTGGCTCTGCAGGTAGGCGGAAGCGATGGAGAGGTACATCCAGTACGACTGCGCGCTGCGCTTCATGGCCAGGCAGGAGCCGTAGTCGGGCTTGCCGTCGCCGTTCAGGTCCTTGCCCTGGAAGTG
This sequence comes from Candidatus Dormiibacterota bacterium, assembly GCA_046727555.1. GTDB lineage: Bacteria > Chloroflexota > Dormibacteria > Dormibacterales > Dormibacteraceae > 40CM-4-65-16. Next base: position 7,771 of record JBKPCW010000220.1, read on the forward strand.
CTGCGCGATGCTGATGTAGTCGGCCCACGTCTGCGGCGGCTGCAGCCCGTCCTTCTGGAGCAGGTCGGTGCGGTAATAGACCATCTGGAAGTCGCCGTCGAGGGGGATCGTGTAGATGTGACCCTTGAAGCTCGCGCTGAAGTCGCGGAAGAACGCTCCGATGTCGTTCCACTGCAGGGCCGAATCGCCCTGGATCCGGTCGTCGAGCTGCTCGAGGTAGCCCGCTGGCACGTAGTCGCCCATCCACTGCGGGTCGAAGACGGTGGCGTCATACGAGTTCGTCTTCGTCGAGAAGTCGGTGAGGAGCTTCTGGTAGAGGTCGGAGAACGGCACGGTGATGACCTCGACCTTGGCCCCCGTAGCCTTTTCGAAGTCCGGTGCGCGGCGCTGCAGCGGCTCGGCGATCTGCGGGCCGGTGAACGTCACCACGCGGACCGTGACGCCGCTGAACTTGTTGTTCGAGTTGTTGTTCGAGGTCCCGTTGGAACAGGCCGCAAGCGCGAGCGCCGCCCCAAGCATCAGGACCAGGACTCTCGCCAGGTGTCGACTCATCTGTTATTTCCCCTCTGAACCTGCAAAACCCACCGGATTGGGGGCGCGGCGCCACAGCCTCCAGCGCCCGAATATGGGATGTTTAGCCCCTCGGCGGCGGTTTGTCAAGCAGCCAGATGCCCCCGACGGCCCTATTCATCCGATGACTCGAGGCCGGAGGCCGGAAGCGCAAACCGCTCCAGGGCGCGGTAGAAGAAGCCGACCAGGAGCGCCACCGGGGCCAGGGAGGTGACCAGGGCGGCGGCCGCCGTCGGCCAGTCGAGCTCGCGCTCGAAGGTGAAGAAGTCGCTCATCGCCACGGGCACCGTCTTGATCTCGCCCGAGGTCAGGACCAGGGGCACGAGGAGCAAGTTCCAGTCCAGGACGAAGACCACGATCGCGGTCGCGAACACCGAAGGCGCCACCAGCGGCAGCACGACGCGCAGCAGCGTCCGCCACAGCCCCGCGCCGTCGAGCACGGCCGCCTCCTCCCACTCTCCCGACAGCTGGCGAAACGCGCCGTGCAGGACATAGACGGCGAGCGGCGCGGTCACCGCGGCCTCGCTCAAGACGATTCCGGCGAACGTGTCGATCAGGTGCGCGCGCCGCATGAGGTCGCTGAGTGGGATGACGTACGACATGGCGGGCAGGCTGGCGAGGACGACGAACGCAGGCGCGAGCGCCGTCTCCCCCCGCGAACGCGAGCGGGCCAGCGCGTACGCGGCCGGATACGCGACCGCGATCGTGAGGAGGGCCGCGCA
>JBKPCW010000221.1:0-7356 GCA_046727555.1 Candidatus Dormiibacterota bacterium
CGGCATGCTCGACCCGATGAACACGTTGCCTGGCTCGGGCAGGCGGCTGCTCAAGGCGCGAACGACGTGTCCCTCGTGGAGCGGGGTCGAGACCATCGTGGCGGCGATCGCCGCCGACGCTCGCTTGCCGGCGCCGACCCACCGCTCGCGCCAGGCCGAGCGGTCGATGGTGGGCAGCGCCTCGAGCAGTGGCTGCGGGTCGCACGCCATGACGCTCGTCGCGACCTGGTCCTGGTCGCGCCAGGTGCGGTCGGGGTCGATGAGGAAAGTCGGCGCGGCCGCGGCCGCCAGCCAGCGGTTGAGGACACGCGAGGTCGGCGTCGCCCCGAGGCGGAGGACGAGATCCGGACCGTGCTGCAGCGACCAGCCCGCGCGGAGCAGGGCCTCGTAGCACTCGACCGCCGAGCCGGTCTCGGCCCGGCGTAGCTGGGACGTCGGCTCGGCGAGCACGGGCAGCCCCAGGCGCTGCAGGGCCGGCGCCAGCCGCTCGCCGTCGCGCACCTCGCCGGCGACGACGAGCGGGCGCTGCGAACGCTGCAGCGCGGAGGCGAGAGAGGCGACCTGTGCCTGGCTCGGCAGGAGCCGGCCACCCGTGACGGCCTGCGCCGGTGCGCCTTCGGCGGCCGGCACCTCGCCGGGCGGTCCCACCAGAGGCTCGCGAAACGGGAGGTTGAGGTGGACGGGCCCGGCCGCGGCCTCGGCGACCGCGCGGGCCGCGAGCCGGCGCCACAGGCGCGCCGCGTTCGGGATCTCGACCGGCGCGCCGGGGTCGAAGAACCACACCGGCGCGGTGCCGAAGAGCCGCTGCTGGTCGATCGCCTGGTTGGCGCCGACGTCCCGGAGCTCGGGCGGACGGTCGGCCGTCAGCACGATGAGCGGCGTCCGGGAGTAGGCAGCTTCGACCACGGCGGCGTGCAGCTCGGCGGACGCGGTGCCCGACGTCGTCAGCACGACGGCCGGTTTGCCACTCCCTTTGCCGAGGCCCACGGCAAAGAAAGAGCCGCAGCGCTCGTCGATATGGACAAGGACCTTGATGCGCGGATGACGCTGGAGCGCCATGGCGATGGGGGCCGAGCGCGAGCCCGGCGACACGCACGCGAACTCGACGCCTTGCGCCGCCAGCTCGTCGACGAAGGTGGCGGCGAAAGCCTGCGTTACGTCACTCATAGGATTGGGTGGCAGTGATTCTCGACGTTGGGGACGCAAGCCTGAGCTACTTTGTCGCCGGCGAAGGCGTGCCGGTCACGCTCCTCCACGGCTTCACGCAGAGCGGCCGCAGCTGGCGCGAGCTCATCGCCAGGATGCCCGACGGCTGCCGCTGGATCGTCCCCGACCTGCGCGGTCATGGCGAGACCCAGATCTGGAAGGGCGCCGCGTGCAGCATGGACGCGTGCGCCGCCGACCTGGCGAAGCTCTGGGACACCCTGGACGTGGAGAAGAGCCACCTGGTCGGCTACTCGATGGGCGGCCGGCTCGCCCTGCACCTCGCCGCGAGGATGCCCGACCGCTTGCTCTCGCTGGTCACGATCGGCGCGCACGCGGGACTCGAAGAGAGCGCGCGGGAGGGTCGCCGGCGCGGCGACGAGGCGCTCGCCGAGCGCATCGAGAAGGACGGCGTCGAAGCGTTCGTTAACTACTGGGGCTCGCTGCCGCTGTTCGCCGGCCTCGAGCGCCGGGGCCCGAACTACGTCGCCGAGGTGCGCGCCGAGCGCCTGCGGAACCACGCCGCGGGCCTCGCCTGCTCCCTGCGCGGCATGGGCGCGGGAGTCATGGAGCCGCTGTGGGACACGCTCGGCGCAGTGACGCTGCCGTGCACGTTCGTCGCCGGGCAGCTCGACCACGGCTACGTCGCGTCCGCGCGGCGGCTGGCCGCCGCGACGCCGAACGGGCGCTACGAGATCGTGCCGCGGGCGGGCCACTCCGTGCACCAGGAGAGGCCCGAGGCCTTTGCCCGCGTCCTCGCCGCTCACCTCGCGATGGCGAGGGCGGTGGGCGCCGAGGCTTCCAGCTCGACGTTCGACTGAAGTCCCGCGGCATAGCGCGCCGCGCCGAGCCGTTCGAGGTCGAGCATGCCGCCGTGGTCAAGGCTCGAGAGCACGAACGACCGGTGACCCGCGTGCACGAGGGCCTCGACCTGGCGCGCGACGTCGGCAGGGCGCGTGGCGGTGATCTTCACAGCAGGATGCCCAGCGTGAAGAGGAGCGCGTAGGCGAGCTCGGCCATCGCCATCCGTTTCAGTGCCTGCACCAGAGCCGGTGGCGACGTCGTCGCAAACGCGGTGCGGACGGGCACCGAGGCGATGGGGATGCCGAAGTGCATGGCCATCACCGTGACGCCCGCGAGCCTGGTCATGAAGACGGCGATCGGGACCGCGAAAGCCGCGGAGACCAACACGACGAGGAGCCACCGCGTCCGCCGGCGGCCGATGCGCGTGGCGAGCGTGCGCTTGCCTGCCGCGCCGTCGGTGTCGATGTCGCGCAGGTTGTTGAGGACGAGGATGGCGGTGGCGAGAAAGCCCGTGCCGCAGCCCATCAAGACGCCGAGGGCGGTGATGCGACCGGTCTCCGCGTACTCAGTGCCTGTCGTCGCCACCAGGCCGAAGAAGACGAAGACGAAGAGCTCGCCGAGGCCCAGGTAGCCGTAGGGGCGGGGCCCTCCGGTGTAGAGCCAGCCGGCGAGGATGCACGCCGCGCCGACGAGGAGCAGCCGCCAGTCGACCGCGAGGCTCAGCGCGAGACCGGCGAGCGCCGCCACTCCGAACAACCCCACCGCCGCCCAGCGCACGTGCTCCGGCGCGACAACACCGGACGACGCCGCGCGCACCGGCCCGACACGTTGCGCGTCCGCGCCGCGCACGAAGTCGGAGTAGTCGTTGGCGAAGTTCACGCCCAGCTGCATGCCCAGGCCGACGACCAGCGCCCCAAGACCCGCCCAGAAATTCGCGCCGCCGTCGTGGATGGCCACCGCAGTCCCCGTAAGCACCGCGGCCACCGACGCCGCGAGCGTCGCCGGCCGGACCGCCGACCACCACACCCGCCATGCGCTCATCGCGCTATGGGCGCTTGGGGAACCTGGCGAAGTTGGGCTTTCGCTTCTGGACGTAAGCGTCGCGCCCCTCCTGCGCTTCCTCGCTCAGGTAGTAAAGGAGCGTCGCGTCGCCGGCGAGCTGCTGGATGCCCGCGAGGCCGTCGTCGGCCGCGTTCATCCCGGCCTTGATCATGCGCAGCGCGAGCGGGCTCAGCTCGAGCATGCGCCGGCACCAGGCGACCGTCTCCTTCTCGAGGTCGGCCAGGGGCACGACCTTGTTGACGAGACCCATGTCGAGGGCCTGGCGGGCGTCGTACTGCTCGCACAGGAACCAGATCTCCCGCGCCTTCTTCTGGCCGACGATGCGCGCCAGCAGGCCCGAGCCGTATCCACCGTCGAAGCTGCCGACGCGCGGGCCGGTCTGGCCGAACCGGGCGTTGTCGGCCGCGATGGTCAGGTCGCACACGACGTGCAGGACGTGGCCGCCGCCGATGGCGTAGCCCGCGACCATGGCGACGACCGGCTTCGGCAAGCGGCGGATCTGGATCTGCAGGTCGAGGACGTTGAGCCGTCCCGTGCCGGAGGCGTCGACGTAGCCGTCGTCCCCACGCACGCGCTGGTCGCCGCCCGAGCAGAAGGCTTCGGTGCCCGCGCCGGTGAGGATGACGACGCCGACCGAAGGGTCGTCGCGCGCCACCTCGAATGCCTTCGCCATCTCGACCACGGTCAGCGGCCGGAAGGCGTTGCGCACCTCGGGCCGGTTGATCGTGATCCTGGCGATCCCATCCCAGGTCTCGTAGACGATGTCCTGGTAGTCGCCCGACCGAACCCAACCTGGATCTTTCAAGTCACCACTCCTAGAGCGATTACTAGAAAGATCGTACTACGCGCGGGTGCGGGGCTTTTTCCTCGGGAAGAGGCGGACGATTTTGGCGTAGTCGTCCGGCGTGTCGATGTCGTCCGGCCGGCCCGGCGCGGGCACGACGTCCAGGAGCTCGGGACGGCCGTGCAGCACCTGCCGCGCCCCGGCGTCGCCCTTGAGCTTCAGGAGCTCAGCCCACAGCTCGCGCGCGAGCACCACCGGTGGCGCCCATCCGCCTTCGCCGTCCGCGCCCTGCGAGACGGCGACCGCCGGCCGCGAGCCCTCCCGCCGCCAGGCGCGAAGCAGCGTCGCCACCGTGCGTGCGCCGACCAGCGGCTGGTCGCCGAGCAGGATCGCCGCGGCCTCGATCTCCGGGCGCATCGCCGCCAGGCCTGCGTGCAGCGACGAGGCCATGCCCGTGTGCGCCTTCGGGTTGAAGACCAACTCGGCCCGCCCGTCGACCGCTCGCATGACGTCGTCCTCGGCGTAGACCACGACCGTCTGATGACAGCCGCCTTCGGAGGCCGCCTCGTACACGTGCCGCACCATGGGCACACCGTCGACGTCGAGCAGCAGCTTTTGCGAGCCGGGCATGCGCGAGCTGCGGCCGGCCGCGAGCACGATTCCGCCCACGGGAAGCAAAGCCGCGGCCAGCCGTTCGAAAGGCGGCCGCGCGGAGCGGATCCATTCGACCTCGATGCCCGCGCGAATCGCGGTCTCGGCAAAGTTGCGGAGCCGCGCGCCGTCGCCGTCGACGAGGAGAAGCCGGCGGCCCGCGAGCTGCGAGAGGTCGGGAACCTCCTCCGGCAAGCCGACGACGGCCACCGACCGGCAGTCGTCGCGAGAGGCCAGATGCTGCAGGCCTGCGTCGAGGTCGCGGCCGCGCACGACCATCGAGTGGGCGCCCTCCGGCTCGCGGTAGGTGCGACCGCGGATGGCCAGGTCGAGGTCCCCCATGACGAACACGGACAAGGCCGGCTCAGCATGCCAGATGGGACCCGAATTACCCTCTCCTGAATGCCGATTCTTGGCGCTCACGTGGACTCCTCCGGAGGACTGCACCTGGCTTACGAGCGTGCCCGGGCGATGGGCGCGGAGGCCATACAGGTCCACCCTACGCCGCCCGGGTTCTGGGGGTCGCCGAAGCTCGACGAGAACCGGATCGCGACCTTCAAGGAGGCCGCCGCGAAGCACGGACGCCCACCGTTCTACTTCCACGCCGTGTACCTGATCAACGTGGCCGGCGACGATCCGACGCTGCGCCAGCGCTCCGAGAGCACGCTCGCCGGCTACTTGAAAGCCGCCGACGAGCTGGGCGTCGACGGCGTCATCTTCCACACCGGCTCACACAAGGGCGGCGGTTTCGAGGCTCGGCTGCCGCAGATCACGGAGCACTTGCGCCACGTCCTCGAGCGGGCTGACCCGCAGCACGCAAAGCTGCTGATCGAGAACAACGCCGGGCTCGGCGGTTGTGTCGGGGCGCGGTTCGAGGAGATCAGGCAGATGCTCGACGCGCTCGACGACGACCCGCGCGTCGCGGTGTGCTTCGACACGTGTCATGCCTTCGCGTCCGGCTACGACGAGCGCAACGCCCCGGAGGTGAAGAAGACGATCGATGAGCTGGACAGGGTGGTGGGTCTGGGCCGGGTGCCGGTCATCCACTGCAACGACTCGGTCACCGGTCTCGCGTCCAACCGCGACCGGCACGCCAACATCGGCGACGGCCAGATCGGCGAGGAAGGATTTCGCGCTCTGCTCCACGAGCCGCGGCTCGCCAAGCTTCCGTTCATCCTCGAGGTGCCGGGCGCGGGTGGCGGGCCCGACGCCGAGCAGGTCGCCGTCCTCAAGCGCCTGGCGGCCTAGTGTGAGGACATGAAAGTTCTCGAGCAGGTGAAGCAGCTGGTCGGCGGATCGACGGTGTTCGGCGCGCCCTACGAGAAGAACGGAGTGGCCGTCATCCCGGCCTCCTCCTTCTGGGCGGGAGGCGGAGGCGGCGAAGGTTCGGCGCCTGATTCCCAGGGCAGTGGAGAAGGCGGCGGCGCGGGCGTCATGGCCAGGCCCGCCGGCGTTTTCGTCATCAAGGGCGACAACGTCGCCTGGGTGCCCGCGTTCGACCTGAACCGCGTCATCCTGATGGGCCAGCTCGTCGTCCTCGCCGCGATCCTCAGCTGGCGTTCCGTCGCCAGGGCGCGAGCCAGGCGCCGCTAGGCGGCGCTAGGCGGCGCGACGGTCGCGGCCCCGGTCGACCCACGTCGGGCGCGGCGGCCGGCGCATAGCGAGCCCCGCCAGCAGCCATGCGCGCTGCGCGAGCAGCCGGACCAGGTCGGCGAGGCCTGGGACTTGGCCATAGAGCCGGCGGTTCTCGGCCTCCATCTGCACGTCCTTGAGCCGCTGCCACATCACGTCCTCGTTCACGTACGGGTTCATCGCCTTACCTCCTCCGTAACTGACAAAATCTTTATGTCAGTTATTATAACCGATGTTGACGGTTTTGTGGTTATGGGTACACTGATCGGCAATGGATGAGCGCGAGACGGCGACCGGCGAGATCGGCGTGGTCCAGGCGTTCGTCAACACCGTCGACCTCCAGGACGGCCCGGAGCTGCTCACAGACCCCAACACGCTGCGGGACTGGCTGGTTGCAAACCGGCTGATGGCCGAAGGCGCCACCGTGGACGACGAGAACTTCAAGCACGCGATCGCCGTCAGGGAGGCGATGCGGGGTGTCATCGCCGGCAACTCGGGCCTGCGCGTCTACCCCGTCGACCTGGCCACCCTCAACGAGGCCGCCATCGCGAGCAGGCTGCGCGTGCGTTTCGGTTCGGGAGGGAAGGCCAGGCTCGAACCGGAGGCGACCGGCGCGGTCGGCGCGCTTGGACGGCTGGTGGTGACCCTCTACTCGGCCATGCAAAGCGAGGACTGGCACCGCCTCAAGCTCTGCGACTCCGACTCCTGCCGGTGGGCTTTCTTCGACCGCTCCAAGAACCACTCCAGCCGCTGGTGCACGATGGCGTCGTGCGGCAACCGGGCCAAAGCCCGCCGCTTCAGAGCGAAAGGAAAGGCTTCGTCCGCAGCAGGTAGCTGACCGAATCGCCCGAAGCCTCCGATGAACGTCTCGCTCACGCGCGCGCGGCGCGCATCGAAACGCCCGAGCCGCCGAAACGGACCGCGGTGACCTCGGCCAGGATGCCAAGCGCGGTCTCCTCGGCCCCGCGGCTGCCAAGGTCCAGCCCGATCGGGCCATGGACTCGCGACAGCTCCTCCTCGGTGAAACCTTCACGCCGCAGCGCGTCGAAGCGGTTCTGGTTCGTCTTCCGGCTGCCGATCGCGCCGATGTAGCCCGCCGGCTTCCGGAGCACCGAGCGCAGCGCCGGTAAATCGAACTTCGGGTCGTGCGTGAGGATGACGACGTACGTCGAGTTGTCGACGGGGATCTTCGCCATCGCCTCGTCGGGCCAGGCGACGAT
>JBKPCW010000222.1:0-8046 GCA_046727555.1 Candidatus Dormiibacterota bacterium
GTTGGTCGCCGTGACCGTCTACTGGGTCCTCGTCGCACCGTGATCGGTCGCGTTCTTATCGTCTTGCTGGTCGCCGCGGTCGCCGTCCTCACGTATCCCGGCGCGATGCTCGTGTCGCTGTGGGTGGCGCTCACGCCGCCAACCGCCGGATCGGGCGGGCCGGGCGGGCCGGGCGGGCAACAGGGCGCGCTCTCCTGGCTGCACGTCGCGCACCCCGCCCACGGCCGGCCGTACATCGCCGACGACCAGGGCCGAATGGTGCTGCTGCACGGCGCGATCCCGGCAAGCCTCAACGACTACTGGACCGGCACCAGCCAGACCGCCGATCCGTTCCCGGGGTCGTTCTACCCGATCGACCCCGCCGCGTACGAGGGCGGACGCTGCCCCGACAACTCGAAGTCCTCGCCCTACCCGCCTCTGTGTCGCCAGGACATCGACGACATGGCCGCGCTGGGGTTCAATGCCGTCCGCCTCCCCCTCGCCTGGAGCGTGCTCGAGCCGCGGCGGGCAGAGTTCAACGCGACCTATGTCGACCGCGTCGCGCAGGTGGTCGGGTGGGCGAAGGCGGACCGCATGTACGTGATCATCGACATGCATCAGAACGCCTACTCGCGCTTCATGGACAACCCGAGCAACGTGGCCCTGCCCGGTGGCAAGCAGATCAACCTCGGCAGCCACTCGGGCGCCCCCGCGTGGGCCACGATCACGGACGGGTTCCCTGCCGAGGACTACCAGAACATGCGCGAGCTCGACCCCGCGGTGTTCGAGTCGTTCAACAACTTCTGGTACAACCGCTCCGGCATCCAGGACGAGTACATCAGGGCCGTCTCCTTCCTCGCGGATCGCTTCAAGAACGAAAGCGCCGTCGCCGGCTACAGCGTGTTCAACGAGCCGTTGAACGGATGGAATCTGCCGTCGGGGTTCGACGACCTATTGCTCTTTCCGTTCTATAGACGCGTCATCGACGCCGTCACCGGCATTCACGACGGCCTCCCATGCTGGAACGGCTTTTTCATGCCGGCGATCTGTGGCTACCAGGACCTCGGCGTGCACGACACGAGGCACCTCTTCTTCCTCGACACCGGGCTGTTGCGCGAGGTGACCGACTTTCCGACCCACCTCCCCACCCCCTTCACCTCCTACCCGAACATCGTGTTGGGGCTGCACGGGTACACGCACATCTACACCTTCGACACCTTCGCCAAGCAGCCGCCGGACAAAGCGACCTACCCCTGGGGCGGCTACGACCAGAGCTTCGATTCGGCCGACCGCGAGGCGACCGCGATGCGCGCCGCCCTTCTCGTCATGGAGTTCGGCGACTCGCCACAGTGGGACGGCGTGATCGTGACCAACGTCCTGCTGCAGGAGGAGAAGCACCGCGTCGGCTTCATGTTCTGGACCTGGAAAGAGAACCACGTCGGCGCGAACGACCAGAGCTGGGGCATCTACACCTCGCCCCCGGACGGCACGCCGTGCTTGCGAGCGAATCGGGAAAGGCTGCTCGCCCGGCCCTATCCCCAGGTGACGGCCGACCCCACGGCGTCGTTCCACTACGACCCGGCGACCGGCCTGTTCTCGCTCCACGCTGCCGGACGGGCGGGCGACCCGGCCACCGTCGTCTACGTGCCCCGCGAGGCCGGCGGACAGATCACGGGCGACGGCGCCGTGAAGCTCGTCGTGAGCGACAACGGGGGCGACGGTAGCCGGCTGGCGCTCGCCACGCCGACAGGTGGCGCCTTCACCGTCCGGATCGCGCCCGCGCCCGTTCGGTTGAGCGGCTGTGCGGGCTGATGTCCTGATTCTTAGGACATTTGCACCATTGCAGATTAAGTTCCCTGCCCATCCTGGCTTGATCTAATCTGATCGCAAGGGTGGGAAGCCGACCAGCGACTACTGGCCGCGTTCGCTCGCACCAAAACGGCAACGGAGCCAGGGTGCGGACGCTTAAGAACGGGCCGAGCGCAGTCCGATCTGAGCTCGCGGCCGAGCCGGCCGTGAAGCTCGTCGGCGTCTCGAAGTCGTACGGCCGCAACGCGGTCCTGAAGGGCATCAACTTCAGCGTCGGCCAGGGCGAGCTCGTCGAGGTCACCGGCCCGAGCGGCTCCGGCAAGACGACGTTGCTGCGCCTCGTCCATGGGCAGCTGCGTCCCAACGCCGGCGAGTTGTGGGTCGGCGGCAAGGGTCTCCACCGCCGGTGGCGACGAGGCCTGGGGGGCCTCCGCCGCGACGTCGCGTTCGTCTTCCAGGAGCAGCGGCTGCTGCCGCGGCTCACGGCGGTCGAGAACATCGTCCTGGCTCTTCAGCTTCGGGACCCGCAGGTGCCGAATCGCGCCATCCGGCAGCGCGCCCTGGAGGCCCTCGACTCGGTGAAGCTCGGAGAGCGACGCGACGCCTATCCGCACGAGCTGTCCGCCGGCGAGCGGCAGCGCGTCGCTGTCGCGCGAGCTCTCGCCACGCAGCCGCGCGTGCTTCTCGCGGACGAGCCTCTCAACTCTCTGGACGAGCACAACGCGGCGCTCATCACCGGCCTGCTCGAGGACGCCGCCGCGAAAGGGACGACTGTGATCGTCGCCTCTCACCGGCACACGTTCGGGGCCAGCAGGATCCTTCGCCTGCCGAGCGCACGGGTGATGACGAACGGCGCGCGCCGCCCGGCGTTGAACGGCAACGGCCACGCGCGCGTCAACGGCAATGGAAACGGCAACGGAAACGGCAGCGGCCATGTCAACGGGAACGGCAACGGGCACGCGGCCACCGCATGGTGGCGCCTGGTCATTCCCCCGCGCGAGCGACTGGCGAAGGTCACGAAGACGCCGCGCCTTCCGCTGTGGCGCCGGAGCGCCGCCCTCACCGCCAACAGCTACCGTCTCGTGGTCCTGAGCGGCCTGCGCAGCTGGGCCCGCGACGCGCGGCAGACCATGCCCGTCATCGGCACCATCGCGCTGCTGCTGGTCCTGTGCGGCACGCTGGCCCTGGTCGGGCTTGCGCTCGGCCGCGCGGTCGGCGAGCAGGCGGGGCAGGCATCGCTGGTGCGCGTCTACCTGGCCGACGGCGCCACGAAGGACCAGGTGTCGGCGCTGGAGTCGAGGCTCTCGGCCGACTCTCGCGTCGCGTCCGTGACGTACATCTCCCCCGAGCAGGCCCTCGCCGAGGCGCGCCAGCGACCCGGCCTCGACAGCCTGAGCAGCCTGAGCTCCGCCAACCCGTTCCCCGCCAGCCTGGACGTCAGGGTGCGGCTGGTCACCCAGGTCGCAGCGGTGGCCGGCTCGGTGAAAGGCGACGCGGCCGTCGATGCGTCTTACCCCACCTCGTATGACCCCGACACGTATGCGCGGCTGCGCCACTTCGCGCTGATCGCGGGCGGCATCGCGGTGGGTATCGTCTTGCTGTTCGCGTTCGTCGCCTACGTCGTCGTCGCGAACGCGATGCGCGGCATCGCCGCGTCGCGGCGGCAGGAGGTCGCCCTCACGAGGCTGCTCGGCGCGCGCGGCTGGATGCTGCGCGGCCCGTTCGTCGTCGAGGGCCTCACCACCGGCGCGATCGCCGGAGCCTTCGCCGCGGCGCTGGTGGGCGGGGCCTACCTGCTGGCCGTCCGGTTCGAGGACGCCGCATTCGTCCAGGTCCTGCCCGGCATCGGCCTCACGTCTGTGCGCTACGTGCTGGCGGCCGTCATCACCGCCGGGCTCGTCCTCGGGGCCGTGACGGCGCTGCTCGGCTTCCGCAAGGCCCGCGCGTGAGACGCATCCTGGGCGCCGCCGCGGTCATCGCGGCGCTGCTCGCCCTGGAGGTCTCGACCGCCGGCGCCACCAGCCCTTCCCCGTGTTCGACCTCTTCCGCCGCGTCAGGCGCGCGCACGAGCTGCCCGGCCGCGCCCATCGATCCCAACCAGGCCGCGTATGACGCATTGAAGGCGCGCCTCGGGAGCGACATCGCCGGCGCGCTGACCGCGCAGCAGCGACTGGGTGCCGCGCTCGACGAGTTCGCCGGCATCGAGGTGACACTGACCGCGCAGGTGGCCCGCGAAGAGGCGGTCATCTCGAGCATCGAGGCTGACATCGCGCGCCTCGACGTGGAGATCGCCGACACCCAGCAGCGGATCGAGGTCGAGAAGCAAGAGCTGGCCACGATGTCGCGCGCCATCTACCGGCAGCCCGTTTCCTTCTGGCTCTTGATCGCGCGCAGCGCCAACCTCCACCAGGCTCTGCTCGCGACCGCCGACGCGGTCGTCGCCGGCCAGCACGCGCACGCGCTCCAGGACCGGCTGGAGGCCGACCTGGCAAAGCTTCAGACCGACCGCGCCGCCCGCCAGGCGGATCTCGACCGCGAGACGAACACCCGCGACCTGCTGGTCGCCAACCTCAACTCCTTGCAGGAGGTGATGGCCGAGCAGGACGTGGTCAGCGGGCAGCTGCAGGGACTCGTGACCCAGCTCACGTCGGCCAGCAGCCACCTGCAGAACCAGCCGCCCGACGTGACGACCACTCTTGCCCAGCTGCTCGAGGCGCAGGAGCAGGACCTGATCCTGCGCTCCTACCAGACGGCCTGGACGCAGGCCGAGGTTGGGGCCGGGCTCGCGCTCGTCAACCACGCGCTGCCGCTCGGCAAGACGATCGCGGGCCTCAAGCTGTGGTGGCCGCTGACCGGCTTCACGATCACGCAGGGCTTTGGTCCGACGTCGTTCGCGCTCGAGCCGCCGCTCGGCCCGTACAGGCACTTCCACACCGGCGTCGACCTCTCGGCGCCGCTGGGCACGCCCGTGACCGCCGCGGCCGACGGCGTGGTCGTCGCGGTTGGCCATGGAGCGCTCGGCTACGGCAACTACGTCGTCATCGCGCACGGCGCCGGAATCGCCACGCTTTACGGCCACCTCCTGCTGACGAAGGCGACCGCCGGCCAGGTGGTGGTCCGCGGCCAGGTCATCGGCCTGGAGGGCTCGACCGGCTACTCGACCGGCCCCCACCTCCATTTCGAGCTGCGGGTCTTCGATCAGGTCACCGACCCGATGCCGTACCTGCCGGTGCCCGGAACGACGCTCAACAGCTGACGCATTAACGTTCGCGCCATGGTGGCGTCGGAGCTGTCACGGCGGTTGAAGATCCCGTCCGGCGGCAGCGTCGCGGTCTTCAACGCGCCGCCGGGTTACGAGGCGCCGCCCGCGGTCTCAGGACGGGCCGCCGACGTGGTCGAGCTGTTCGCCACCGAGCGCGCGCAGCTGGAGCGCGATTTCCCGGCCGCTTTCGCCGCGCTGAAGCCGGACGGCGTGCTCTGGGTCATGTATCCGAGTCCCGACAGCGCCAGGGCGACAGATCTGAGCCATAACCACGGCTGGGGGGTGCTCAACAGCGCAGGCCTGACCGCGAAGGAGGACGTGAGGCTCGATGACGGCTGGAACGCGATGGGGTTCGCGCGGGGCCGCACGATGCCCGGTGCGGACATGCTTCCGGTCGGGCGCCGGGCGAGCCCGGTGTTCCGCCTCGCGCGCCTGGTCGCGCTCGCGCTGTTCCACGCGATGTTCCGATTCGACGTGCGGGGGCGAGAACACGTCCCGAGCACCGCGTACGTCCTGATCGCCAATCACCTCGGGTGGATGGACGCGATCAGCCTGCTCCTGATCTTCCCGCCCGAGCCACGCGTCCACTACCTCGCCGACCCGACGTCGATGATGCGCAACCGCCCGCTGTGGACGCTGGTGCGGGCCGCGGGCGGCATCGTCCCGGTCGACCGCGCCCAGCGCGGGAACACGGCGCTTTTCGAGCATGTCGCGAGGTGCCTCGACCGGGGAGGCGTGGTCGCGCTCTTTCCCGAGGGTGACTTCGGTCCCCGAGAGGGCGAGCTGCTGCCTTTCAAGAAGGGCTTTGCCCACTTCGCCGTCGACGCGGGCGTGCCGGTCATGCCGGTCGCCCTGGCCGGGATGCGCGAGATCTGGCTGCGCAAGCGGCTCTACGTGAGGATCGGCGAGCCCATACCCACCACGGGCCGCTCGGTCGACGAGGTCCTGCGGCAGGCCGAGGAAGCGGTGAAGGGTCTCTTGCCGGCCTACCACGAGCCCGCTGGACGCAAGCCGCTGAAACGCTGGTTGACCGGCCTGTTCTGAATGGTGCCCCCGGAGGGAATCGAACCCCCGACCTTGACGTTAGGACCGTCCTGCTCTATCCCCTGAGCTACGGGGGCATCGGCCGGTGAAGAGTCTACCCATCGCCCTCGCCGCCCTTCCCAGGAACCTCCCAGCCGTTTCCAACGTTCGGTAAAGCGGCAGGACACAAGCTTTCAGCCATGGAACGGACACACAGCACCGAACGGCGCGTGCAGGCACGGGACGCCGCGCGCGCGGTCGAAGAGTGCCCGGTGCTCGCGATCGCCCTGCGCCGGGCGGAGCGCAAGCGATGACCGCCACGGTCCTCGGCATCTCGGACGGGCGGGCGCTGGGCTGCAACCTGCGCGTCATCGTCACCCGGCCGGAGGCGCTTGGCGCCGCGAGGGCGGCGGTCGACGAGGTGGTGGCCGCGATCGACGCCGCGGCGAGCCGGTTTCGTCAAGACAGCGAGCTGAGCCGGCTCAACGCGGCCCCGGACCGGCCCACGACCGTCAGCCCACTGCTGGCGAGCGCGATCGAGCAGGCGCTGCGCGGCGCCGAGCTCACCGACGGCGCTGTAGATCCGACCGTCGGCCAGGCCATGCGCCTGGCCGGCTACGACTCGGACTTCGCGTCGGTCGCGCCCGAGGCCGGCCCGCTGCAGCTTAAGGCCGAGCGAATCCCGGGCTGGAAGGCCGTGGTCTTCAACCCGCGGTCGCGCACGGTGCTGGTGCCGCGCGGCGTCGAGCTCGACCTCGGCGCCACCGCCAAAGCCCTCGCGTCAGACCTGGCCGCGGCAGCCGCGCTCCGGGTCATCGGAGGCGGCGGGGTCCTCGTCAACCTCGGGGGAGACATCGCCGTCGCCGGCGAACCGCCGGCTGGTGGCTGGGCCATCCAGGCGAGCGAGGACAGCGCGACCCCCCTGTCCGAGGCGGAGGAGACGGTGACCATCACGTCGGGCGGCCTCGCCACGTCGGGCACCACGGTGCGGCGCTGGGTGCGCGGCGGCGCGGTCCTCCACCACATCATCGACCCGGCCACCGGCGTCCCCGCGCAGAGCTGCTGGCGCACCGCGACCGTGGCCGCGGGAACGTGCGTCGACGCCAACATCGCGTCGACCGCCGCGATCGTCATGGGCGAGCGCGCTCCGGCGTGGCTGGAGGCTCACCAGATGGCCGCGCGGCTCATCCGCACCGACGGGACGCCCGTGCGCGTGGCCGGCTGGCCCGATCGAAATCGAAGCTAGTCCCCAAGATTCTCCCAGCAATCTCCCAGACTTCAAGATCAGCATGGAGACCGTGAACAGCAACGGCAGCGGCGCGCGGGTCCTGGTGGTCGACGACGAACCGAACATCACCGAGCTGGTCGCCATGGCGCTCCGCTACGAGGGTTTCACCGTCAAGACCGCGGCCACGGGCCGCGGCGCTTTGACCGCCGTCTCCCAGTTCTCGCCCGCGCTCGTGATCCTCGACGTCATGCTGCCGGACATCGACGGCATGGAGGTCCTCAAGCGGCTCAACAGCGCCGGGACGAAGGTGCCGATCATCTTCCTCACCGCCAAGGACGCGACCGAGGACAAAGTCCACGGCCTGACCATCGGTGGCGACGACTACGTCACCAAGCCCTTCAGCATCGAGGAGCTTATGGCGCGCGTGAGGGTCGTCCTCCGCCGCCACGGCGCCGACGCCGAGACCGGGAAGATGACCCTCGCCGACCTCGAGCTCGACGACGAGGCGCACGAGGTCCGCCGCCACGCCCACGTCGTCGACCTCACCAACACCGAGTACCGCCTCTTGCGGTACCTGCTCATCAACGCGGGCCGCGTGCTGACGCGCAGCCAGATCCTCGATCACGTCTGGCATTACGACTTCGGCGGCGACGCGAGCGTCCTCGAGACCTACATCAGCTACCTGCGCCGCAAGGTCGACCGTTACGATCCGCCGCTGATCCAGACGGTGCGCGGCGTTGGGTAC
>JBKPCW010000223.1:0-5787 GCA_046727555.1 Candidatus Dormiibacterota bacterium
CTGACGATCGTCCTCGACGACGGGACACGTCGAGAGGTCGGAATCGCGATCACCGTCCCCGCGCCGCCGGCGCTGACATTCTCGCTGCCGTCACTCCACGTGGGCCAGACGGAGGCGATCGGTGGCGCCGGCTACGCGCCGGGCAGCACCATCACCATTCGATTCAACGGACTCGTCGTCGGCACCGCCATAGCCACTTCAGCCGGCACGTTCAGCTTCACGATGACGCTCCCTGCGACCACGCCGCTCGGCACGTCGACCTTCGTGGCTGATGGCATCGCGTCCGGAGGCGGAAGATTGCTCGAGTCCGGGACGGTGACGGTCAGCTAGGCCGTCAGCGCTTCGGCTTCCACTCCAGCGGCAGACCCGCCTCGAGGTGGGCGAGCGCGTCGTCGGTCACCTTGATCATGTCCGCCTTCGGGTTGTCGATGATCGCGAGCATCGCCGACAAGAGCACGCCGAGCACCGCACCCGCGATGTTGTGAACGGCGAAGTCGTCCTGCCTGCGGCCGACGCGCGGCGCGAGCAGGTGGGCGATCTGGTCGACGAGGCCGGCGAACTGGCTGAGCATCGCGCCACGCAGCTCCGGCGCCGTCGCCAGCAGCTGCATGCGTTGACGCAGCATCCTGTCCTGCTCCGGCGTGAGCTTCCCGAACACCGTCCGCATCGCCATCCGCAGGCGGCGGACGGGGTTCATGTCGGCGGGCTGAGCGTCGAAGGCGGCGATGACCAGCGGATCCAGCTCGTCCTCGAAGACCACCTGTTCCTTGCTCGGAAAGTAGTTGAAGAACGTGCTGGGCGAGATCTCGACGGCCTCGGCGATGTCCTCGACCGTCGTCTCGTCAAAGCCCTTCTCCAGAAAGAGGCGCATCGCCTCTCTCTGGATCGCGGCCTTGGTCTTGAGCTTCTTACGTTCGCGTAATCCGATTTCCAATCAGGCTACCTTCTCGGCGGCGGGTCCTTCGGCCTCCGCCACAATCCTCTCGCGTCGTGGCAGGAAGATCAACGCAGCCACCGCGGCCAGGGCCGCGATGCCGGCCGAGAAGACGAGCGCGGTGTCCATTCCCTGGACGAAGGAATGACGCACCGATTCGAGCAGGGCGGGCGACTGCGCCTTCTGGGCGACGGCGACCCCGGCGAAGACGCTCCGCTTCACCACCTCGGCCGCCGCGGGTGGGAGGCCGGCCAGGTCCAGCGACGACTGGTAGACGGTGACGAGCACGCTGCCGAAGACCGCCGAGCCGAGCGGCGCGCCGACCTTCTGCATCGCCTGGATGAGCGCCGAGGCAACCCCGCTCTTCTCGCTGGGCACGGTCTGGAGGGCGGCCGAGGCGGCCGTCGCAAACCCGATGCCCATGCCGAACCCGACCACGGTCATCCACCCGCCGACGAACAACGCGCTGGAGTCGACCTCCGTCCTGGCGCCGACCAGGAGCGCGGCGGCGGTGATGCCAAAGCCCAGCGCGACCGTGACCCTCGCTCCGATTCGGTGCGCGATGCGGTCGGCGGGCACCGCGCCGAGGATCATGCCGCCGATCAGCGGCAGGAGGCGGACGCCGGCGCCTTCGGGGTCAAGCCCGAGCACGCCCTGCGAGTACTGCGGCAGCGTGAACACCATCCCGATCAGCGCCAGGCCGCCGAGCGACGCGAGGATCGTGCCCCAGGTGAAGCCGCGCGACCGGAACAGCGTGAGGTCGATCAAGGGGCGGCCGCCCGGCCGCACGCTCAGGTAGCGCTCCCAGGCGAAGAAGGCGAGGCCCGCGACCAGGCCCGCGGCGAGGACCGCCAACGACGGCCCATGGGTCCAACCGTTGCGGCCGAGCTCGATCAGGCCGTACGTGACGCCGACGAGCGCGCCGGTGACGAGGCCCATCCCGAGCGGGTCGAGGGCCGGCTTCTGCGAGGCACGCGACTCGGGCACGAGCGTGATCACGGCCAGGGTGCCCAGCAAGGCGACCGGAACGTTCATCAGGAAGATCCATCCCCACCAGTAGTTGGTGAGCAGCCAGCCGCCGAAGATCGGGCCGATCGGCAGGGCGAGAAAGTTGGCCGCCGCCCAGATGCCGACGGCGCGCGGCCGCTCCGCCTCGGAGAAGAGGACTGTCATCACCGACAGCGCCATGACCACGATGGCGGCGCCCGCGGCGCCGAGCAGGACGCGGCCGGCGATGAACTCGGCCGAGTTGACGGCGAATGCACACGCGACCGATCCCGCGCCGAAGAGGAGCAGCGCGCCCAGGAGGACGAGCTTGCGGCCGAACCGGTCGCCGAGCACGCCCGCCGGCAGCATCCCGGCCGCCAGGACGAGCGCGTACGCGGACGAGTACCACTGGAGGTCCGACTCCGACGCCTTGAGGGAGGTCGCCAGCGTGGGGAGGGCCACGCTGAGCACCGTCACGTCGAGTCCCACCGCCAGCACGCCGAGGTCGAGGGCGGCCAGCGCCCACCACTTCCGAGCCCCAATCGAACCCATTTCACCACCTCCTACAGGTTTTGAGGCCAGTGTAAATTAGAGTGCTTCTAAAAATCAAGAGGCTCTAAACGATTCGGCCGGTTGGGGGGAGCAAGCCGGGGTCCCGCGGCGCATGATTTGAACAGCTATCCGCGAAGAGGAGGCTTGAATGGGCGAAGAGGGTGCCTACGCGCGCTTCTGCGCCACGGTCGATGCCGCGTCGGCCGTGGCAGGTATCACCGACCCGTCACTGCTGGAGCGCATCAGGCGTCCCGAGCGGATCCACGAGGTCTCCATCCCGCTCGTCCGGGATGACGGTCGCCAGGAGCTCCTGACCGGCTATCGCGTCCAGCACAGCTCGGCGCGCGGACCCTACAAAGGCGGCATCCGCTATCACCCGAACGTCACCCTGGACGAGGTCAAGGCCCTCGCCGGCTGGATGAGCATCAAGACCGCGGTCGTGAACATCCCGATGGGCGGCGGCAAGGGCGGCATCACGGTGGATCCTCACGAGCTCTCGCCACGCGAGCTCGAGACGCTCACCCGCGCCTACACCGAGCGCATCTGGCGCACGATCGGGCCACTCGTCGACATCCCCGCGCCCGACGTCAACACCGACGCGCGGATCATGGACTGGCTCGCCGACGAGTACGGCCGCCTCTCCGGTCTCGCCGACCCGGCGGTGGTCACCGGCAAGACGGTCGAGCACGGCGGTTCTCTCGGCCGCGACAAGGCCACGGCGCGCGGTGGCTTCGATGTCCTCGAGGCCGCAATGGCCGCCGCCGGCGAAGTTCTGCGCGGTAAGCGAGTGGCGATCCAGGGCTTCGGCAACGCCGGCGCCAACGCCGCGCTGCTGCTGTGCGAGGCGGGAGCGACCGTCGTCGCCGCCTCCGACTCCACCGCGGCGCTCGTCGCCGCCGGAGGTCTGCCCGTCGCGGAGCTCACCGCGTACAAGGAGCGGAATGCCCACTTCTGCGACAGGACCGACTTCGAGCGCAAGCGCGCCGACGCGCCCCTGTACGAAGACGTCGACATCCTGGTTCCGGCGGCCCTGGAGGGCCAGATCACGCGCGATAACGCCGGCCGCGTGAAGGCGCGATGGATCCTCGAGCTCGCGAACGGACCGACAACGCCGGAGGCCGACGAGGTGCTCGCGCGCAACGGCGTGCACGTGCTGCCCGACATCCTGGCCAACGCCGGCGGCGTGGTAGTCAGCTACTTCGAATGGGTGCAGGACCTGCATTCGGAGCGCTGGCTGCTCGAGGAGGTCGAAGCCAGGCTGGCCGTCGTGATGCGGCGCGCGTATGACGCCGTCACCGCGATGGCGACCGAGAAGGGCGTCTCCATGCGCCTTGCCGCCTACGCGGTCGCCCTGCAGCGGATCGCCGCGGCGATCAAGGAGAGCGAGACCGCGCCGCGCCGCAGCATCAGCACGATGATCCTCTGACCCTCTCCCGAATCGAGGCGCACATCGCCTCGCAGATGGCCGGCAGCTCGCGGCTTTCGACTCGGTAGTAAACGGTCGACGCCTGGCGCCGCCTGGCGACCAGACCGGCGAGCGCAAGGCGGTTCAGGTGCGCGGACGCGTTGAAGCGTGACGCTCCGGCAAGTCGGGCGATCTCGTGCACCGGCGCCTCCCCATGGTCCATGAGGGTGCGCAGGATGCGCAGCCGCGTCGGGTCGCCCAGGAGGCTGAACCGGCGCGCGGCCTCTTCGATCTCCCAGTCCTCCATGACGGCAACGTAGCTCCGTAACTACGCAATCACACAGGGTCGATGGGTCCTCCGAGGATGGGCCTTCCGGCCCTCGCGACGTGCCTCTCCGAGGCCGAGTATCGAGTCCGGAGGTACATCGAATGGACGATCGCGAAATGCCCTTGTCGCTGGTCCTGTTTTCCGGCACCGACGACAAGCTCAACGCGGCGGCGGTGCTCGCCGTCGGAGCGGCCGCGATGGGGCGGCCGGTCAACATCTTCCTGCAGTACTACGCGCTGGACGCGTTCCGCGCCCACCACATAACCAGCGATCACCACCTGTCGCCCGAGGCGACGGCCGACCAGGCGCCCGTGGTACGGGGGCACCCGGGCAGCCACTGGAGTGAGCTTCTCCGCCAGGCGAAGGACGTCGGCGAGGTCGACATCCAGGCTTGCGCTCTCTCGATGGACATGTTCCACCTGAAGAAGGACGAGCTCGATCCGCTCGTGGACGGCGTCGAGGGAGTCGCCGCCTTCATGAGCACCGCCGGCGACGGACAGGTCGTCTTCATCTGAGTCAAGGAGTGTTTGCGATGACCACGCTGCAAATCGACAGGACGATCGACGCGAGGGGCATGGCCTGCCCAGGCCCGCTCATGAACCTCATCGGCGCCATTCGCCAGGGCCAGGTCGGCCAGACGTTCGAGGTGCTCTCGAGCGACGAGGGCTCGAAGACCGACATTCCCGCCTGGGTGGCCAAGGCCAGGCATGAGCTGGTCGAGGTTCGTCAGGACGACGAATACGCGCGATTCATCGTGCGCAAGGCCAGGTGACGGCGATGCGCAACGACGTTCTCATTCTCGGTGGCGGCGTTGGAGGCACGATCGTCGCCAACCTGGTCGCCAGGGAGGTCGGCGACCGGGCGCGCATCACGCTCGCCGACACGACCGGCATACACGTTTACCAGCCAGGCTTCCTCTATGTGGCGGTCGGCCAGGAGCGGCCCACCGCGCTGCAGCGTGAGGAGTCGCATCTCCTCCGCAAGGACGTCCATCTCGTCATCGAGCCGGCCACTTTCATCGATGCCGGCGCACGCAAGGTCGTCCTCAAGTCCGGCCGCACCCTGCGATACGACGAGCTTGTGATCGCCACGGGCAGCCGGACCGTCATCGAGGAGGTGCCTGGCGGCATCGGAGCGCACGACTTCTACACGATGCAGGGCGCGCTGCGTCTCCAGCAGGCGCTCCGCGAGTTCGGAGGCGGGACGATTGTCATCGGCGTCGCGGGCATCCCCTACAAGTGCCCGCCGGCGCCAGTGGAATTCGTCTTCCTCCTCGACGACTACCTGCGCGGGCGGGGAATCCGCGAGCGGACGCAGATCAAGCTCCTGTCACCGCTCAACCGGGCGTTCACGATCGAGGCGACCTCCAAGCTCGTCCAGCCGATCCTGGCCGAGCGCGGGAT
Source organism: Candidatus Dormiibacterota bacterium (assembly GCA_046727555.1). GTDB lineage: Bacteria > Chloroflexota > Dormibacteria > Dormibacterales > Dormibacteraceae > 40CM-4-65-16. The sequence continues at coordinate 5,610 of JBKPCW010000223.1, forward strand.
CGAGCTCACCGGCTTCTTCAACGTCGAGTCGGTCGACCCCGTGGCGAAGACGGTCACCTCACTGGAAGGCGAGACGGTGGAGTACGACCTGCTGGTCCTGGTGCCGCCGCACCGCGGTCAAAAGGTGATCGAGGACTCAGGGCTCGGGGACGAGCGAGGCTGGGTTCCGGTCGACAAG
>JBKPCW010000224.1:0-6749 GCA_046727555.1 Candidatus Dormiibacterota bacterium
GCAACACGCTGAACGGCGGCGCGTCGACGCAGTACATCGGCACGATCTACACGCCCGGTCAGAACTGGACGATCAACGGCGGCAACCGCTCGCCGCTCGCCGGGCAGGTGATCTGCTACACGGCCAAGGTTTCCGGCTCGGGCGCGGTCGGCATCGACTTCAACCCGAACTACTCGCCGGCGCCGCCCGCGGCCCGACTGATCAACTAGCCGAAGGCGTCGCCTCGTAGCCCAGCGCGCGCAGGGCTTCGTCGATCCACTGCAACGCCATCTCTTTTGTGTTGGGCCATACCTCCGGCGAGGAGTCAGGCGCGGCGGTGTCGATGACCACCCTGCCCACGACCCTCAGCAGCCGCCGCGCGAGAGGCGCCGCCTCGGGTGTGCTGAACTCCAGACCCTCCAGCGCGCGCGACAGCATGAAGCAGGCGGCGTTGATCGTCTCCGCATCGATTGGCGTACTATTCGCCAGCCGTTCGGCGAGATCGGCCCTGAGATCGGAGGGGTCCATAAGCCGGGCTATTATTCAATCAAGGTTGGGGATGGATCTCACCGAACCCGTTTTGCTGACGCCCGAGGGCCTGGAGAAGCTCAAGCGCGACCTCGAAGTCGCGATGACCCGTCGCGTCGAGGCGGGCGAGCGGCTCAAGGAGGCGTTCCAGCCCGGCGACATCGAAGACAACCCCGAGTACGAGCAGGCCAAGGAAGAGGTCGGCATGCTCGACAGCCGCATCTACGAGCTGCAGGAGATGATCGGGCGCGCCCAGATCATCAGGGACACCCATTCCAGCGTGGTCGGCCCCGGCTCGACGATCGAGGTCGTCGACCATGAGGGCGAGAGCGAGACGTATCACCTCGTGGGCGCGGTCGAGAGCGACCCGTCGGCCGGGCGGATCTCGGTCGACTCGCCCGTCGGCCGGGCGCTCGTCGGGCACAAGAAGGGCGACAGGGTGACGGTCAGCGTGCCCTCAGGAACGTTGACGTTGACCATCAAGGCGGTCAAATAGCCACCACCACCGGCACCGTCCTCGAGATCGATCCCCAGGCGATCGACGAACGGACGACGGTCGGTGTCCTCTTCCGCCAGGCGGCGAAGTACGGCGACCGCGCGCTCATCCATCACCTCGAGGGTGACAACTGGGTGCCCGCGTCCTGGAACGAGATGCGACGCGACGTGCTCTCGGTCGCATCGGGGCTCGTCGAGGCCGGGGTCAAGACCGGCGACAGGGTGATCCTGATCGGCGACAACAGCATCGAGTGGCTGTACAGCGACTTCGGCATCCAGTCGGCCGGCGCGATCACGGTGCCCATCTACCCGAACTCGACCGCCGAGATGGCGGCCAAGATCATCGCCAACTCGGAGGCCAGGTTTGCCATCGCGTCGAGCTCGGCCCTGGCGTCGAAGCTCACGTCGATCGACCAGGTCGTGCTCTTCGACGAGAAGGTGAGGGACTGGGTGCGACGCGGACCGACGCAGTCCGCTGAGGTCGCCGCCCGGCTAGCTGGCCTCAAGCCGGAAGACCTCTGCACCATCGTCTACACGTCGGGCACGACGGGCGACCCTAAAGGCGTCGAGCTCGCTCACCACTGCCTTGTCGACATCAGCCGGGCCGCGATCAAGGTGCACCCGATCACCGACCAGGACCGCTTGCTCTCGTGGCTGCCGTACTCGCACGTGTTCGGTCGCATCAACGAGATCTTCGTGGGCATCGTCTTCGGCGGCCAGACCTGGATCTCTCGCGGGCCCGACCACCTCGCCGACGAGCTGCAGCAGGTGAGGCCGACGATCATGTGCAGCGCTCCGCGGGTCTACGAAAAGATGTATGCCGCGGTCATGGCGCGAGTGCGCGGCATGAGCGCGCTGCGCCGGCGGCTGTTTGCCTGGACGGTGGACGTCGGCCGGCGACACTTCCACGCGTCGCGCCCGGGTCCTCTCCTCCAGGCGCAGCACCGCCTTGCTGACCGCCTCGTGCTCGCCGGGCTGCGACACCGGCTCACCGGTGGTGACCTGCGCTTCTTCATCAGCGGCGGCGCGGCGCTGTCCGCCGAGATCGAGGAGTTCTTCTGGTCGATCGGCGTGCCCATCCTGAACGGCTGGGGCATGACCGAAACCTCGTCCGGTGTGTGCTCGAACACGCTGACCGAGCACAGGTTCCTCACCGTCGGCAAGCCTTTCCCCGGCGTCGAGATCAAGATCGCGGACGACGGCGAGATCCTGGTCAAGAGCCCGAGCAACATGGTGGGTTACCACGCGAACCCGGCGGCGACGGCCGAGATGCTGAGGGACGGCTGGATCTACACCGGCGACATCGGCGAGTTCGACGCCGACGGCTTCCTCAAGATCACCGACCGCAAGAAGTCGCTCTTCAAGACCGCGGGTGGCAAGTACATCGCCCCGGTGCCGCTCGAGCAAGGCCTGATGCGGAACCAGCTGCTCCTTCGCGCCCTCGTGATCGGGGACGGGAGGCCATACGTGACCGCGCTGGTGGTCCCGGACTGGGTCTCCGCGAAGAAGCAGGGCCTGGACGAGGCCGCGGTCAGGGCGTCGATCCAGAAGACCGTCGACGAGGTGAACTCACACCTCGGCCACTGGGAGACGATCAAGTACTTCACGATGCTCGACCACGATTTCACCGAGGAGGACGGCGAGCTGTCGCTCAAGCTCGACGTCAAGCGCAAGGTCGTCACGGACCACTACGGGAATCAGATCGAGGCCATGTACGCGGGGAAGTCGGCGCCGTCGTAGGCTGACGGGCGTGGCGGGACCGATCGATCTTTCCGACCTCCACGCGGCGCTGGACCGGCTGCGGCCGCAGCTGTGCCACTGCGGTCTCAAAGGCGAATGCCTGGGCTGCAAGGGGATCGAGATGGTGCGCGCGCAGGCCGAGGCGGTGGCCGCCGCCGCGAGCCAGCCGATCCTGATCCAGGTCGCGCAGGAGAGCGCCATGAAGGACATGACGTCGCGGTTCCAGGCGATGTCAGAGCGCCTGATGGCCGACCCGGACATCCGCCGCTCCGCGGAGCAGATGCAGGAGAAGCTGATGTCCGACCCGGAGACGCGGCAGCTGCTCGAGGAGCTGATGCGACGGCTGGGCGGCGGGCCGCCGCCGCCCGACGAGCTGAACTAAACGACCTAAGCGGTCTTCGGCGAGGGGCTCGCAGTGGTCGCCGGCTTGGGCCGCTTGGCGGCGATGTTCCACAGCGGCAGCGGTCGGGTCTGCAGAGCGCTGATGATCTCCTGCTCCTGCGCCGACGTGATCTTCTTGTCGGTCACCGCCTTGTCGAGGGCGGGCTTGAGGGCGGCGATCACCCTGGTCCGGAAGTCGGCCTCGGTGACGTGCTGCGCGGCCGCGACCTGGGAGAGCGACTGGCCGCTCTTCAGGTCGGTCTGCAGCTGCGTCGGAGTGATGCCCAGGGCGGAGGCGGCGGCGGCCAGGTATTCCTGCATGAACGCCGCGAGCGCTTTGCCGTCGCCGTGGCGGGCGGTCGTGCTCGGCAGCGTGCACGGCGTCTGGTTGGCGAGCTTCTTCTTGATCGCGTCGGCCTGGGCCTGGGTGATCTGGCCGCTCTTGACCTCGTCGGCCAGCGTCTCGGCGATCGCCTTCTGGAAGGCGGCGTTGATCTCGGCCTGGCTCTTGCCGATGTCGACGGCGAAGTGCTTCAGGAAGGTGGAGCAGACGGTGGAGCTCGAGCTGGCATCGACCATGGCGGTGGTGGCGGGCGCCTGGCGCATCCCGAGGCTCATGCCCGAGGCGGACGCGGTGACGACGACGGCGGCGCCGGCCACGGCCACCGCCCCGGCGGCGAGCCCGGCCACGCGCAGGGAGCGGGTTTTCCAGATTCGATTGATCATGGAATCCACTGTTGCACGGCGCCGGGGCGCCATCTTTATGGTTTTGTAAGTCGAAATGGAAGCTCCTCCCAGCCCAGGCTGGTCCGGCAAGCACGCGGTCGAGCTGTACGTCCGGACGTATACGACGATGCTCCAGAGCTCGGGCGACATCAAGGTCGAGTCGCTCGTCCAGGCCCACCTGGGCATGGGCTCGGTCCTCCACCCTCTGGCCGCCCAGCCGCAGTCCGACATGGGCGCGCTGCTCTATGCGATCCGCCGGCTGCCGGCCGCGATCATGCGCTGCCGCCACCTGGTCATGGGCCAGAGCCCGCAGGGGTTCAGGGCCGTGCTGGGCGCCGACATCCTGGGCTGGGAGGCGGTCAAGGCGCCGGCCCGGCGCCGGCGCTGGTACCACGACGGCAAGAACACCCTGGCCGTGCTGATCGCCTCGACCTCCGACATCGACGACCTGGTGCCGACGCTGGTCGCGTTCCAGATCGAGTGGAACAAGCTCCACCGCTCCCTGCAGGACGCCGGCCCCTCGGACGAGGAGGCGCGCCAGGCCGCAGCCGCCTCGCCGGACGACTGGCGCCGCCTGCACGACGCGTGGGGTGATGGCTACGACCAGAACCTCGCCACGATCAGGCGGGAGGAGTGCCGGATCGTGCTCCGCCTGATCGGCGCCAGCCACATCGGGTTCGCGCGCAACGCCACTCGCTGGTGGCAGCCCATCGCGGCGGCGATGGACGAGCTCGGCGGCCGCGACGCGCCGGTCTACTTCGTCTCCTCCAACGCGCACAGCCTCGTCAACGTGCTCACGGGCGTCGCCCGCCGCATCGAGGGGGAGATCGTCGACTGGGTCGGACGGTCCGACCGCGACCTCGACGCCGAGCTCCACAAGCTGGAGGCGGGGCACAGCCGCGCGTCGCGCCAGAACTGGCTCTACTACGGCGCGCGCCAGGTGTTCGACGCCCACCCGGAGCGGGAGCGGCTGCGCAAGTGGCGCGCCGAGCTCGAGGCCGCGAACGGCGTACGTCACATACCCGCGCGGGGCACCGGCGTCGACTCGGCGGTGCAGGTGTTCATGCTGTCCAAGCTCGATCCCGCGTCGATCGATCCCCGCGTGGGCGCCGTCGACGAGGCCAACCTCCGCCAGTCCGACGCATGCATCATCAACGTCGACTACCCGCTGGGCGAGGCGGCCTACCACATCCTGCGCCAGGTCGCCGAGCAGGTCGCGTGGGTCGCCGGCGTGTACGTGCTCGGCAAGGCGGCGACGCTGAACGCTGACGTGGGCGACGTGATGATCCCGAACGTCGTCTACAACGAGCACTCGGGCAACACGTACTGGCTGGACAACTGCTTCACCGCGGCCGACGTGCAGCCGAACCTGGTGTACGGCTCGGCGCTAGACAACCAGCGCGCGGTGACCGTGCGCGGCACGTTCCTGCAGAACCGCGACTACCTCGACTTCTACTACCAGGGGCGCTACACGGTGGTCGAGATGGAGGCCGGGCCGTACCTCGACGCGGGCTTCGAGATCGGCCAGCCGGAGCGCTACCCGGTCGGCGAGAGCGTCAACATGGCCCAGGCCCATTTCGACCTCGGCATCGTCCACTACGCCTCCGACACCCCGTACACACAGGCGCGCACGCTCGGCGCCCGCGGGCTCAGCTACCGGGGGATGGACTCGACGTACGCGTCGGCGATTGCGGTGGCGCGGAGGATCCTGCAGCGCGAGGAGGCGCTGGCCGCGACGAAGTAAGCACCAGGTGCTCGTGCGGGTGGTTGTGCTCTCCCGCGCCGTGGTGGATCTCGCCACACGGGTGGCAGCTCTCGACCTGGATCGTCGTGTGGCCGATGGCGAAGCGCTCGCACAACCGGCCCTCGAGGTCGCGCACCACGTGCTCGGCGTCGCCGAGCGAGACGTCGTCGATCACGACGTGGCAGCTGAGCGCGGTCTCGTCCGAGGACAGAGCCCACACGTGTAGGTCGTGGACGCCCTCGACGAGGTCGGTGCGGGTGATCTCCTCGGTCACCGCGGCCAGGTCGATGTCGCCCGGCGTCCCCTCCATGAGCATGTTCACGGCCTCTCTCACGATGCGCCACGCTCCGAACGCGATCAGGCAGGCGATGGCGAGCGAGAGCAGCGGGTCGATGTAGAGCCAACCGGTCAGCACGATGACCGCGCCGGCGAGGACGACCCCCACCGAGGAGGCCACGTCACCGGTGACGTGGAGGAGCGCCGCACGCAGGTTGAGGCTGGTCGTGCGCTGTCTCAGGATCAGGATCACGAAGGTGTTGAGGGCGATCGCCACCAGGGCGGCGGCAATGACGATGCCCCCCTCGACCGGCTGCGGCGAGGTGAGGCGGCGGATCGCCTCGACGGCGATGCCGACCACGATCAGGATCAGGACGACCGAGTTGAGCAGCGCCGCCAGGATGCCGACGCGCTGGTAGCCGTAGCTGCGCCGCTGATCCGCCGGCCGCCTGGACTGCTCGATCGCGAACCACGCCAGGCCCAGCGCGAACACGTCGGTCAGGACGTGGCCGGCGTCCGAGAGCAGCGCCAGGGAGTGGGAGACCAGGCCTCCGGCGAGCTCGATCAGCAGGATCGCGACGGTCAGCCCTAGCGCCAGACGGAACCTGGTGTTCTGCACAAATTCAATTTACCCGTCCCGCCACCAATCCTCTCCTCGTTGGAGGTACGCGAGGAGCATCCCGTGCCGCAGGCCTTCGTGGCTGACGTGGAGGAGGGCCAGGCCGAACCAGTCGAGCAGCAGCAGCAGCTCCTCCACCCCGCCGCGCATGGCCTTGACCCGGTTGGGCGGCAGACCGACGTCCTGGGCCACTCGCCGGGCCCGGCCGCGGTCGAGCCGCGTCTCGCAGGTGAGGATGTCCGCCGTCGTCAGGACCTGTGG
>JBKPCW010000225.1:0-16581 GCA_046727555.1 Candidatus Dormiibacterota bacterium
GGGCAGCTGTGCGCCCGCGCAGCGATCGATTCGGCCGCGGGCAGCGGCCGCGCCGGCAAGCGCATGGTCGTGACCAAGAGCAAGTCGATGGCGACCGAAGAGATCGGGCTCAACGACTACCTCGAAGGTCTCGGCATGGAGGTCGTCGAGACCGACCTCGGCGAGCGGATGGTCCAGCTCACGCACACGCACCCGTCCCACCTGATCGCCCCCGCGATCCATCTCACCAAAGAGGACGCTGCCAGGGTCTTCGGCACCGAGGCGACCGTGGAGGCGATCCAGCATCACGCCCGCGAGTCGTTGCGCGAGAAGTTCATCGAGGCGACCGTCGGCATCTCGGGCGCCAACATGGCGATCGCCGAGACGGGGACGATCGTGCTCGTCACCAACGAGGGCAACGCCGACCTGACCACCACCCTGCCGCCCGTGCACATCGCGCTCTTCGGCATCGACAAGCTCGTGGCCTCCCTGGATGATGCGGTCGCGGTGCTGCGCATGCTGCCGCGCAGCGGCACGGGCCAGCTGATCAGCAGCTACGTCAACTGGATCACCGGGCCGTCACGCTCGGCCGACATCGAGCAGTCGCTGACCATCGGCGTGCACGGCCCGCGCGAGATGCACTGTGTGATCCTCGACAACGGCCGCGAGCAGATGCTCGAGGATCCGATCTTTCGCGACGCGCTGACCTGCATCCGCTGCGGCGCCTGCTCCAACGCCTGCCCGCCGTTCATGGCCGTCAGCGGCCACCAGTTCGGCGGGCACATCTACAACGGGCCGATCGGTCTCGTCCTCACGCCGTTCCACCACGGCCTGCAGGACGCGGACCTCGCCAACACGCTGTGCGTGCAGTGCAACGCTTGCCAGGAGATCTGCCCGGTCGGGATCCCGCTGCCGCGCCAGATCCTCGAGCACCGGCGCAGGGGCCGCAAGTCGGTGCGCAAGAGGGCGGTGCTCGAGATGTGGAAGCGGCCGGGGCTGGCCGACACGCTCATGCGGACCGGGGCGCCGTTCAGCGGCTTCGTGCCCGGCGCGCCGAAGCTCGTGCGAACGCCGTACCGCGACCGCGTCCGGGAGCACCGGGTCGACGGCGAGCCCCTGACCATCTTTGCCTCCTGCCTGGCCGACCGCGCGTGGCCCAAGGCGCCCACGGCCCTGGAGAGCATCGCGACCGCGGCCGGTTTCAACGTTGGTTTTCCCAAGGCCCAGTGGTGCTGCGGCCTGATCGCCGCGAACGCCGGCGACTTCGCGACCGCCTACAAATTGACGACATCCCTCGCGGAAAGCCTTCGGAACTCCAAGGGTCTGATCGTGACGCCCTCCGCCTCCTGCTTCGGCGCCTTCACCATGGACGCGCCGGACTGGGGGGCCAGGCCGGACGACTCCGTGCGCGACCGGATGAGGGACTCGACCCGGTTCGTCCTCCAGCTCCTGGAGGCCAACCCGCTCCTGGTCGACCCGGACCAGATGAGCCTGAAGATCGCTTACCACGACTCGTGCCAGACCCTTCGCCAGCTTGGCCTGAAGACCGAGCCGCGGCGGCTCCTCGAGCTGGCGGGCTACGAGGTGGTCGACCTCCCCGACATCGCCAACTGCTGCGGGTTCGGCGGCAGCTTCAGCCTCGAGTGGCCGCGCGTTGCCGACCGCCTCGCCGAGTGGAAGCTCGACGCCATCGCCAGGACCGGCTGCGAGGTGGTCGCGTCCGACAATCCGGGCTGCCTGATGCACATCGCCGCGGCCGCGCGCCGGCGCGGCGTTCGCCTCCGCGTCGCCCACGTGCTCGAGCTTGTGGCGGAACACCTGGCATAACGCTCACTTAACCTGTAAGACGCCGTGAAGATCTCCCTGGTCTCGGCCCCCGCGGCCGAGCTGAACGTCGACGCCGTCGCGATCCCCGTCATCACCGGCGAGCCGCTGGGAGCGTCCGCGAAGGACATCGACGCCGCGATGGGCGGTGTCCTCGGCGAGATGGTCGCCAACGCCGAATTCCGCGGCCGCATCCACGAGGTGCTGCCGATCCCCGCCCAGGGCAAGCTCAAGCCTCGGCGCGTGATCCTCTACGGGCTCGGCGCGCTGCGTGACCTCGACGGCCAGCGTCTGCGTTCGGCGCACCACGAGCTCGTTCGCGCGTCGCGCACCTGGGGCTACAAGCGCCTCGCGATCATGCGTGTCGAACCGCTGGGCGCCGACGCGTTGAAGGGAGTCGTCGAGGGCGCGGTCATGGGCACGTTCGAGCGCCGCTCACGCCAAACGGGTCCCGCACCCGAGCGACGCGAGATCGACGAGGTGATCCTGGCCGGGTACGGTGCGGGTCGCGAGGCCGAGGTCATCGCCGCGCAGGAGAACGGCGAAGCCACCAACCGCACGCGCGAGTGGCAGAACGCGCCGCCCAACGAGCTGACGCCGGACAGCCTGGCCCAGGAGGCGACGCGCATCGCCCGCCGCCACAACCTGGAGGTCGAGGTCCTTGGTCCCGCCGAGCTGAAGACCGGTGGCTACAACCTCCTTCTCGGGGTCGGCCAGGGATCGTCCAAGCCGCCACGCCTCATCCGCCTTCGCCATCACGGCAACCACGACTCGGGCAACTCCAAAGGGCCCGTGCTCGCGCTCATAGGCAAGGGCATCACCTTCGACAGCGGAGGCATATCGCTGAAACCAGGCGAGAACATGAGCCGGATGAAGGACGACATGTCGGGTGGCGCCGCCGTCCTCTCCGCGATCGACGTCGTCGCATCGCGCAAGCTCCCCATCGACGTCATGGCGGTGGTGGCCGCCGCGGAGAACATGCCCGGGCCGTCCGCGCAGCGGCCGGGCGACGTCGTCGTCAGCGCGGACGGCAAGACGGTGGAAGTCGTCAACACCGACGCCGAGGGCCGGCTCGTCCTGGCCGACGCCCTCACTCACGCCCTGCGGAACGGAGCGACGCACCTGATCGACCTGGCCACGCTCACCGGCGCGGCGACCGTCGCGATCGGGCACGGCGCCAGCGCCGCCGTGAGCAACGACGACGGTTTCTGGGAACAGGTCGAGCAGGCCGCGCTCGAAGCCGGCGACCGCGTGTGGCGGCTGCCCATCTATGCCGACTACCGGGTCCTCCTCAGCAGCAAGATCGCCGACCTGCGCAACGCGGAATACGGGGAGGCAGGGACCATCATGGGCGGCATGTTCATCGGCGAGTTCGCGGCCGGCAAGCCGTGGGCGCACATCGACATCGCGGCCGCGGCCTGGAACACGAACGACGAACTCACCACGGTCCTCCGCGGCCCCAGCGGAGCCGGCACCCGCCTGTGCATCGAGCTGGCAGAACTCATGTCGGGCGCGGAGCGTTAGATCAGAGCGTGGGAATCCTCGAGACGATCCATTCGCCGGCGGACCTCAAGGCGCTCAACCAGACCCAGCTCGCCGAGCTCGCGGGCGAGGTGCGCGCGTTCCTCGTCGAGGCGACGTCCCGCACCGGCGGCCACCTGTCGCCCAACCTCGGCGTGGTCGAGCTCACCTTTGCGCTGCACCGCGTGTTCGACAGCCCGAAGGACGCGATCGTGTGGGACACGGGCCACCAGGCCTACGTGCACAAGCTGGTCACGGGCCGGGCGGCGGAATTCTCGACCCTGCGCCAGGCGGGCGGGCTGTCCGGCTACCCGTCGCGCAAGGAGTCGGAACACGACCTCGTCGAGAACAGCCACGCCTCGACCTCGCTGAGCTACGCGCTCGGCGTCGCCGAGGCTCGGCTGCGCAAGGGCGTCGGCGGTTTCGTGGTCGCCGTGATCGGCGACGGCGCGCTCACCGGCGGCATGGCGTACGAGGCCCTGAACCAGATTGCCCACCTGATGCCGCCGAACCTGATCATCGTCATCAACGACAACGGCCGGTCGTACGCTCCGACCGTCGGCGGCCTCGCGCGGCACCTCGCGCAGCTGCGCGTCGACCCGCGCTACGAGCGGCTCAAGGACGACATCTCCCGCCTGCTGCGCGACCTGCCTCTGGTCGGCTCGACCGCCGACCAGGCCGCTTACCGTGTCAAGGAAGGCCTCAAGCAGCTGCTCCAGCCGTCGACGATGTTCGAGAGCCTCGGCATCAAGTACGCCGGCCTGGTCAACGGCCACGACGAGGCGGCGATCGAAGAGGTGCTGGCGCGCGCCAAGAAGCTGCGCGAGCCGGTCGTCGTCCATGTCGTCACCGAGAAGGGCCACGGCTACAGCCCCGCGGTCGACGACGAGATCGACAAGCTGCACGGGGTCAGCGCCTTCGACCCGCTGACCGGCCGGCCGCGATCGACCGAGGTCACCTACACCGACGTCTTCGGCGAGGCGCTCATGACCGCGGCCACGCGCCGGCCGGAGGTCTGCGCCATCACCGCGGCCATGGCGTCGTCGACCGGTTTGCTGAACTTCGCCAAGGAGTTCCCCGACCGCTTCTTCGACGTCGGCATCTGCGAGCAGCACGCGGTCACCTTCGCCGCGGGCCTCGCCCTCGCCGGGATGCATCCCGTCGTCTGCATCTACTCCACGTTCCTCGCCCGCGCCTTCGACCAGACGATCATGGACGTCGCGCTGCACAGGCTGCCCGTCGTTTTCGTCATCGACCGGGCCGGCGTCACGGGCCCCGACGGCGCCTCCCACCACGGCATCTTCGACCTGTCGTATCTGCGGTTGATACCGAACCTGAAGGTCGCCGCGCCGAAGGACGCGACCGAGCTGTGCGCGCTGCTCGAGACGGCGCTCGCGAGCGACGGGCCGGTCGCCATCCGCTACCCGAAGGGCCCCGTGCCCGAGACGCCCGACCTCCCCGTCGAGCCGCTGCCGGTCGGCCGCTGGGAGGAGATCCGCAAGGGCGACGACGCGGTGATCTTCGCCGTCGGCAAGATGGTCGGCGTGGCCAGCGAGGCCGCCGAGCGCCTCGAGATGCAGGGCGTCTCCTGCGCCGTCGTCAACGCCCGCTGGATCAAGCCGGTCGACCCGCGCATCGCCGACTGGGCCCGCTCCCACGACGTGGTCCTCACGGTCGAGGACAACGTCGGCACGGGCGGATTCGGGGGCGCGGTGCTCGAGGCCCTGGCGCCGCACGGCCTGGCGGGCCGCGTGCGGACCCTGGCGCTGCCCGACGCCTTCCTTCCCCAGGGCAAGGCCTCGGACATCCTCAAGGAGCACGGGCTCGACGCCGCCGGGATCGCGAAGGCTGTCTACGAGGCGGTGCGCGGCCCGGTCGTGAAAGAGAAGACGACCGACTAAGCTTCGTCCGACGTGGACGTACGCCAGGACGTTGTGGACATCCTTTCGGCATTTTCCCTCTTCGCGGATCTCTCGACCCCCGAGCTCGAGAACCTCGTCCAGACCTTCGGCGAGGTCTACTTCGCCGAGGGCGAGCGCATCATCCGCCAGGGCCTGACGGCGACCGGTTTCTACGTCGTGCTCGAGGGCGGCGCGAGCATCGTCGTCGGCGGCAAGGAGCGGTCGCAACTGCGGCCCGGTGACTTCTTCGGCGAGATCTCCTGCCTCCTGGGCGAGCCGCCGACGGCGGACATCGTGGCCAAGGGTCCGCTGCGCTGCCTGGTCCTCGCGCCGGCCGCGGTGGAAGAGTTCCTGGTCGCCAACCCCCACGTCATGTATCGAGTCCTCCAGGGCGAGGCCCGCAAGCTGCGCACGACGACCAGGTGGCTGAACTGACCGAGCGACCGTTCCCGCCGGGGCGCTACGAGCTCCTGGTGGTCGGCAGCGGACCCGGAGCCCTCCAGCTGTCCTACTCGCTGCGCGGCCTCGGCCTCGAGCACGCGGTCATCTCCCAGGACGAGGCGCCCGGCGGCATGTTCCGCAAGTGGCCGATCTTCCAGCGCATGCTGAGCTGGACCAAGCCTTACTCGGATCACCGGCGCGGCACGCCCGCCTACGAGCGCTACGACTGGAACAGCCTCCTGGGCGAGGAGGAGGCGGCCCGCGCCATCATGCCGACCGTCATGGACGGGACTTCCTACTTTCCGTCCCGCCCCGAGATGGAGCGCGGTCTCGTCACCTTCGCCGAACGGACGGCGCTGAAGGTGCGCTACGAGTGCAGGTGGGAGTCGACCAGGCGGCTCGATGGCGGCGAGATCGCGCTCGACACCTCGGACGGCGAATACCGGGCGCGCACCGTGGTCTTCGCCGTCGGAGTCGCACAGCCGTGGCGGCCACCTGTGCTCGAGGTCGAGGGCGTCGAGCAGTACGGCGACCTGCGGGCGGCCGAGTCGTACCGCGACCGCCGTGTCTTCATCGTCGGCAAGCAGAACTCCGGCTTCGAGATCGCCAGCGGCCTGCTGCCGTGGGCGCGCCAGATCATCCTCGCGTCGCCGAGCCCGGCTCAGCTCTCCGTCGCGACGCGCTCGCTGGTCGGCGTGCGGGCGCGCTACGTGCAGCCGTACGAGGACTGGGCGCTTGCCGGGGGCGTGGTGATCCTCGACGCATCGATCGAGAGCGTGGAACGCGACGGCGCCATCTTCCACGTCCAGACGAAGAGCGCGCACGAGGACCATCCGCGCCACTTCGCGGTCGACGACGTCATCGCCGCGACCGGATTCACCTGTCCCCTGCGAGACCTTCCCGACGCCGGGGTGGCGACCTTCGGCCAGAGCCGGCTGCCCGCGCAGACGCCGTTCTGGCGCAGCGTCACCGTCGACGGCATCTATTTCGCGGGCACGATCATGCAGGGCTCGCAGGGCCTGCGCAAGCACGGCATCCCCAGCAACTCCGGCGCCGTCCAGGGCTACCGCTACAACGCGCGCGTGCTGGCCCGGCACATCGCGGAGGAAAGGTTCGGCAAAGAACCGGTGCGGCGGCCGCTGCAGGCCGGTGACGTCATCCCGTTCCTTCTCGGCGAGGCAAGCCGTGGGCCCGAGCTGTGGCACCAGCGCTCGTACCTCGCGCGGGTCGTCAGCTTCGATCCCTCGGCGGGCATCGCCGACGAAGGCATCCAGCCGCTCGCGCACTTCGTCGACGCCGAGGGGCCGGACGCCGTCGCGATCACGCTCGAAGCCAACGGCAAGGACGACCCGTACCCGACCGTCTACATCCGGCGGCGCGGGCAGAATATCCGCGAGCATCAGCTGCGGCCCGACCCTCTCCTCGAGTACGAGACCCCGGCGTACCAGCGCGAGGTCGCGGCGGCGCTCGAGCCGATCCTGGACCCGGCGCTGACGCGCGTATCGCCATGACCCTGCCGACCGGCACCGTCACGTTCCTGTTCACCGACATCGAAGGCTCGACCCGGCTCATGCAGGAGGTCGGCGAGCGGTACGTCAAGGCGCAGTCGGACCACCACGACATCCTGCGCGCGGCCTTCACCGGGAGCCGCGGGCGCGAGCTGCGCACCGAGGGCGATTCCTTCTTCTGCGTCTTCGAGAGCGCGGTCGACGCCTGCGACGCGGCCGCGACGGCGCAGAGGGACTTCGCGTCGCACGAATGGCCGGAGGGCGTGATCCTGCGTGTCCGGGTCGGCCTGCACACGGGTGAGGCGCCACTGGTCGGCAACGAGTACATCGGCCTCGACGTCCACCACGCCGCGCGCGTCGCCGCGGCCGCGCACGGCGGCCAGGTGGTGGTGTCGGAGACGACGCGTGCGCTGGTCGAGGAGCACCTTCCGGACGGGCTTTCGCTGCGCGACCTCGGCATGCACCGGCTCAAAGACCTCGCCCGCCCCGAGCGGCTCTACCAGCTCGTGATCGCCGGCGCGCGCGACCAGTTCCCGCCCCTGCGTACGCTCGACTCGACGCCCAACAACCTGCCCACGCAGCTGACGAGCTTCATCGGGCGCGACCAGGACGTCGCCGACGCGAGACGCCTTCTCACGGGCGCGCATCTCCTCACGCTCACCGGACCTGGCGGCATCGGCAAGACACGTCTGAGCCTCCAGCTCGCGGCGGACGTCGTGCAGGACTTTCGCGATGGCGTCTTCTTCGTTCCCCTCTCCGCCGTCAACGACCCGGCGCTGATCCCGTCGGTCATCGTCAACACGCTCGGCGTCTCCGTCGCGGGCAACCGCGCGCCCCTCGACGTCGCCAACGAGTACCTGGCCGGCAAGAAGGTGTTGCTCGTGCTGGACAACTACGAGCAGCTGCTGCCTGCCGGCGCCTCGACCGTCTCCGAGCTGCTCCACGCGAGCCCCGACTTGAAGATGGTGGTGAGCAGCCGGGCGGTGCTGCGCGTCTACGGCGAGCAGGAGATGGCGGTCCAGCCGCTGCGCCTGCCCGACTCGCACGCGCTGCCCTCGCTCGCGGCCATGTCCCAGTACGAGGCCGTGAAGCTCTTCATCGAGCGCGCCGTCGCCGTCAAACCGGACTTCGAGGTCACCAACGAGAACGCCGCCGCCGTCGCCGGGATCTGCGAAAGGGTCGACGGGCTGCCGCTAGCGATCGAGCTTGCCGCCGCGCGCGTGAAGCTGTTCGCACCCCAGGCCCTGCTGGCGCGGCTCGAGAAGAGCGTCCAGGTGCTGGGAGCGGGGGCGCGCGACCTGCCCGGGCGGCAGCAGACCCTGGCCGGCGCGATCGCCTGGAGCTACGACCTCCTCGACGAGCCACACCGTCGCCTGTTCCAGCGCTCGTCGGTCTTCGCGCGGGGCGCGAGCCTCGAGCAGGCCGAAGCCGTGTGCGGCGGCCCGGAGCTCGGCATCGACGTGCTGACGGGCCTCGACGAGCTGGCCGACCAGAGCCTGCTGCGGCGCCTGCCGGACTTCGACGAGCCGCGACTGCTCATGCTCCAGGTCGTGCGCGAGTACGCGGCCGAGCGGCTCGAGGAAAGCGGCGAGGCGGCCGCGATCAAGGATCGCCACGCGGCGGCCTACCAGGCATTGGCCGAGGCCGCGGCACCCCACCTCTTCGGCTCTGACCGCAAGCAGTGGCTCGACCGGCTCGAGCTCGACCACGACAACTTCCGCGCTGCCTTCGACTGGGCGATCGCCAACGGCGACGCACAGCGAGCCTTGTGCCTGGGCGCCGCCTACTGGCGCTTCTGGCAGATGCGCGGCCACCTGCGGGAAGGGCGCGCCCGGATGGAGGCCTTCCTCGCTCTGTCCTCCGAGCCGACCGACAACCGAGCGCGCGCGCTCGAAGCCGCGGCGGGCATCGCCTACTGGCAGGCCGACATGGATGCCGCGCAGCGCTGGTACGAGGAGAACCTCGCCATCGTCCGCACCACAGGTGACAAGCGCAAGCTCGCGGACGCGCTTTACAACGCGAGCTTTCCCAGGCTCGTGAGCAGGACAGACCTCGTCAACACGATCACCCTCGTCGAGGAGGCGCTTGCAATTTTCCGAGAGCTGGGCGACTCGGCGGGTGTGGCCCGCTGCCAGTGGGCCATCGGCAACGCCCTCTACTTCAACGACCGCAACCCCGAAGCGGCCGTCGCCCTGGATGAGGCCATCGAGCTGAACCGCAAGCAGGACAACAGGTTTGGTCTCGGCTGGGCCCTGCACACGCGCGCACTCGTTGCGCTCAAGCTTGATGATGTCAATCGGGCGCGCGAGTGCACGCGGCAGGGGATGGAGATCTTCAGTGAGGCGCAGGACCTTAGCGGCATGACGATCTTCCTCGACGATTCCGCATCAGTTGCCGAACACGTTGGCGATATGCCGGTGGCGCTCACGTTGGCGGCGGCGGGGCTCGTCAGCCGCAACAGGACCGGCACAGACCTCGCTGGAATCGCCGGCCTCAACGACGGCCGGGACTGGCACGCCTCGGCGAAGTCGCCTGAAGACGAGGCGGCCTGGCTCGAGGGTCAGGCGATGAGCGTCCAGGAAGCGACGGCGTTCGCCCTGGATTGGCTGAGCAGGACCTAGAGCGCAGGGGGAACCTTGCCAGGTTCCCCCTACGTCGCGGCGCTCAACGGCGCTTCGCAGCGATCGATTTCATCACTCGACCCAGCGCGCCGGATTCGCGCCGCTAACCCCCTCCGGAGAGGAGGCGATGTTCCAAGCAGGTCCCCAGAGCACGCCTGGTGCCTGCTGGGCACGCGGGTCGCGGTCGGAGCAAGTCCGACCGCGATCAGGTCAAAGCTTCTTCCTGCCCGCGAACCCTTCGCCGACGTGGTGCCAGTGCTCCACCCGCTCCTCGCCCAGCTTCCAGCACAGCTCTACCAGCTCGCCGTCTCGGTAGGAGGGGAAGTCGATCAGCCCTTCGAGCGGGCCCTTGAGCTGGATGCCCAGCGAGTTCAGGCCCAGCACCGCCTTGAGAAGCTCTTCCTCGGCGCCCTGCACCGCGTCGCGGGCCTGCTGCTCGCGCTCGTGGTCCTGGCCGTTTGCGCTCGGCCGCTGCGCCGCGTACTCCGCCATGCGCAGCTGCTCCTCCAGGTCGGGGCGGAGCGCGGAAAGCTCCGCGATCTGGGCCACGATCGGGCGCACCCGCGGCAACTCCCGGTTCGCCTCCTCGACCGTGTACGTGCGGAGCCTCTGCACGGGTCAACGATACTTCGTCGGATGGACCCGACGGAGATGCGCCGCCGCCTCTCCGAGGCCCGCGTCGGCCATCTCGCCACGGTCGACGGCGAAGGGCATCCGCATCTCGTGCCGCTGTGCTTTGCCGTCGACGGCGAGACGATCTACTTCGCGGTCGACGCCAAACCGAAGCGCACGACCGACCTCAAGCGGCTGCGCAATCTCGCCGCCAACCCGTCGGTGTCGGTCCTGGTCGACCACTACGACGAGGACTGGACGGGCCTGTGGTGGGTGCGCGCTGACGGCGCGGCGCGTGTGGTCGACGGGCCCGACGCCGCGCGGGGCCTCGAGGTCCTGACGCGCAAGTACGAGCAGTACCAGAGCGATCGGCCGCCCGGCCCTGTGGTCGCCATCTCGATCGTCCGGATCAGCGGCTGGGCGGCCTCTGGGACTTGACAAGATGGGACGTCTTGTCTAGTCTCGCCTCATGGGCGTCGACCGCCGCATCCTCGATCGGGCGCCCTCTGTGCTCGCGAGCGACGCCAAGGCCACGGTCGGCGAATTGGCCCGCGCCGCCGGCGTATCCAGGGCGAGCTTCTACCGCCACTTCAAGTCCCGCGAGGCCCTGCTGGAGGCGCTCGACGTAACCCCCGAGCCGGCCACTCGCGAGCGCATCCTCGCCGCCGCGGTCGACCTCGTCGCCTCGCACGGCCTGCGGGCGCTGTCGATGGACGACCTGGCCGATCTCGCGGAGGTCTCCCGCGCGACCCTCTACCGCCTCTTCCCCGGCAAGGCGGCGCTCCTGCTGGCCATGATCCACGCTTACTCCCCGCTCGATCCGGTGACCGAGGTCCTGACGGCTCGATCCAGCGAGCCGCCGGCGGTCCTGATGCCGGAGATCGCCCGCACCGCCTACCGCGCGGTCGCGGGCCGGACCGGACTCATGCGCGCCGCCTTCTTCGAGATGAGCGGCTTCGCGCCGGAGATCGAAGAGGTCGCCGAGCAGTCCATCGCCAGGGTGGCCGGGTTGCTCGTCATGTACATCGCCGCGCAGATGGAGGCCGGCCGCCTGCGCCGCATGCATCCGCTGCTCGCGCTTCAGGCCTTCATCGGCCCCGTGTTCTTTCACATCCTCACCCGCCCGGTGGCGGAGAAGGTTCTGCACCTCGACGTCGACGGCGAATCAGCCGTCACACAGCTGGCGGAGGCGTGGCTGCGCGCCATGTCTCCAGTGGAGGAAGGGAGATGAGTCAGACCTACACCGTCGACGTGAGCGACGTCTCTAGATCCTTCGGCGCCTTCAAGGCGCTCAACGGCGTGACGCTGCGTGTCCGGCAGGGCGAGATCTACGGCCTCCTCGGTCCCAACGGCGCGGGCAAGACGACGCTGATCCGCCTGATCTGCGGCCTGCTCGAAGCGCACGCCGGGACGGTGACCACTCTCGGCCGGCGGATGCCCAACGTCGGCGTGCTCCGCCACATCGGCTACATGACGCAGCAGGCGGCCCTCTACCCGTCGATCTCGGTCGAGGAGAACGTCCGCTTCTTCGCCGCCATCAACGGCGCCGAGGACGGAGTCAAGGAGGCGCTCGAGCTCGTCCAGCTCTACGACCGGCGCGGCTCCGTGGTGTCGACCCTGAGCGGAGGCATGCGCCAGCGCTGCTCGCTCGCGTGCGCCCTGGTCCACAGGCCCGAGCTGCTGCTCCTCGACGAGCCGACCGTCGGCGTCGATCCACAGCTGCGCGTCCAGTTCTGGGACTACTTCCGGCGCATGGCCGCCGAGGGCACGACTCTCATCGTCTCGAGCCACGTCATGGACGAGGCCGACCGGTGCCAGCGCCTCGGCCTGATCCAGTACGGGCGGATGCTGGCCGAAGGAACGCCCGCCGACATCCGCGCCCAGGGAGGATCGCAGAACCTCGAAGAAGCCTTCCTCGCCCTCGCCGGAGGGAGGGAGTCATGAGCGGCCACCGCGTCCGTGCCATCACCCGCCGCCTCCTGCAGGGATTCCGCCGCGACCGCCGCACCCTCGCCCTGTTGTTCGTCGCGCCGATCGTCATCCTCTCGCTGCTCGGTTATCTGATCCGGGGCTCCTCCACCGCTCCGGCGGTGGGCATCGCCAACGAGGATTCCGGCCCGGTAGGCGGGCTCGTCGCTGAGTCCCTCCGCCAGTCGAGCCACATCAAGACGACCGACATCAACGCATCCGATGGGCAGGGGAAGCTCAAGGATGGCTCGCTCGTCGCCTACATCGTCCTTCCCGCCGACTTCACCCAGCAGGTCGGGCAGGGCAACATCGCGCCCGAGGTGCACCTCGAGGGCTCGCAGCCGGGCGTGGACTCGCCGGTGCTCCAGGCCCTGCAGCAGTCGATGATCTCGGTCGCCGGGCGGGGCAACATCCACTTCGCTCCGAAGATCGAATATCTCTACGGCGGGCCGGACTACGACACGCTCGACTACTTCGGCGCGGCGTTTGTGGGCCTCATCGTGTTCTTCCTCGTCTTCGTGATCACGATCGTGTCGTTCCTCAACGAGCGCTCCCAGGGCACTCTCGAGCGCTTGATGGCGAGCCCGCTCCGCCGGGGCGAGATCGTGCTCGGATACATGCTCGGGTTCACCGTCATCGCCCTCGTCCAGGCGGTCGAGGTGCTGGTCTTCGCCCTGGCGGTGCTGCGGATCCAGAACCACGGCAACGTGCTCCTCATCTTCGGCATGGAGGCGTTGATGGTCATCGCCGCCGTGAACCTGGGCATCTTCCTGAGCATGTTCGCGCGCTCCGAGTTCCAGGCCGTGCAGTTCATCCCGCTCGTGATCGTTCCGCAGTTCCTGCTCTCGGGGATCCTCTTCCCCGTCTCGTCCGAGCCGCAGGCGCTGCAGTACGTGTCGAACGTGCTGCCGTTGACCTATGCCGTGAATGGCATGCGCGACATCATGGTCAAGGGCGCCGACCTGACCTGGCCGTCGCTGCAGCTCGACCTCGCCGTCGTCGCCGCCTTCGGCGTCCTCCTCATCGCCGCGGGCACGGCCACGCTTCGTCGTAGGCTCGCTTAGAACATGCTCCTCGTCTGCTCCAGCCGCTGCGGCGGCACCCTGTTCCGCGCCCTGTTCGCCGAGGTCGAGATCGACGCCTCGGGCGTCTACCAGGACCACCGCGTGACGCAGCCGGGCTACGTGTGCCTGAGCTGCGGCGCGCCCGCGGTCGACCTCGGCGAGGTGCCCGCGGCGCTCGAAGAGGAAGCTCGCGCGGACGAGGCGGCCACGTTGCGCATGGCCGACGTCCTGTGCCCGGTGTGCGAGACGAAGGTCCAGCTCGACGCGAACATGGAGTGCCCGAACTGCGGCTCTCCGCTCGAAGTGTCCTGAAACACGGATAGTCCGGACTAACCTCGTTGTGCCGAACTAGCTGAGGGCCGCCGTGCCCAGCAGGACGTCCCGCATCGCCCGCACCGCCGCCGCGTCTTTCTGACGTACCGCCGCGCGCAGCGCCCGAACCGCGCGCGGTGTGTCGAGGTCGTCGGCGAGGGCGGCGTTGAACTCGCTCATGAGGGCGCGGCCCGCCGGCTTTTTCGGTCCCTTCGCACGCGAGTCGTCGGCAAGCAATTTGCGCATGCGCTCGATGAAGCGGGCGGCTCGAGCGAGCCCTCCCCATGCGAAGTCCCAGTCCCGCCCGTAGCGGTGGGAGACGAGGTACAGGCGCACCGCGGCCGCCGGCGCGCGCTGCAGCGCCTGGCTGACCTTGACCAGGTTGCCCAGCGACTTGCTCATCTTGCGGCCGTTGTAGCGGACCATCCCCGTGTGCACCCAGGCGCCGGCGAAGGGCTTCTTGCCCGTCAGCGACTCGGACTGCGCACGCTCGGACTCGTGATGGCTGAAGACCAGGTCGCGGCCCCCGCCGTGGATGTCGATCTGCGGACCGAGGTAGCGCATGGCCATCACGGAGCACTCGATGTGCCAGCCCGGCCGGCCGTCGCCGAACCTGGAAGGCCACGCGGGCTCGCCGGGCCGCGAGCCGCGCCACAGCGGGAAGTCGAGCGCGTCCCGCTTCGCGCCGGGCCCCACCCGACCAAGGAGGTCTTCCTCGCGAAGCTTGCGGATCATCGAGCGCCGGGTGCGGTGCGAGAGCCGGCCATAACCCGCATACGACGAGGCGTCGAAGTACAGGTTGTCGGTCTTGTAGGCATGGGCTGAGCGCTGGAGCCTGGCCGCGGCGGCGACGATGCCCGGGATCTCCTCCGACACGCGCGGCATCACGTCGGGCGGCCGCCATCCGAGCACCGTCATGTCGCGCAGGTGGACCTTCGTCTCCCGGTCGGCCAGCTCGCGCCAGTCGACGCCGTCGCGCTTGGCGCGCTCGAAGAGCGGGTCGTCGACGTCGGTGATGTTCTGCACGTACTTGACGCGGGTCCCGGTCGACTCGATGTAGCGGATCAGCACGTCGAAGATCGCGAAGGTGAAGGCGTGGCCCATGTGGCCCGAGTCGTAGGGCGTGACGCCGCAGACGTACATCGTCATGCGGTTGCGCCGGCGCGGGCGCACGGCGACCTTCCGCCGCGTGAGCGTGTCGCGGACGCGTAGTCGGAGTGTTGGCGTCTGTCTAGCTCGGGCGCGCCGCGACCGCGGCGTCGGCGCGCAACGCCTCGACCTTGTCGGTCATCTCCCAGGGCACGCCGAGGTCGTCGCGCCCGAAGTGCCCGTACGCGGCGGTCGGCCGGTAGATGGGCCGGAGCAGGTCCATGTTGGCGATGATCGCGCCCGGCCGCAGGTCGAAGTGACGGCGGACCAGGTCCAGCAGCTCCTCCTCCGACTTGCTGCCCGTGCCGAACGCCTCGACCGCGATCGACGTCGGATGGGCGCGGCCGATGGCGTAGGAGACCTGGACCTCACAGCGATCCACGAGCCCCGCGGCGACCAGGTTCTTGGCCACGTGGCGCGCCGCGTAAGCGGCCGACCGGTCGACTTTGCTCGGGTCCTTGCCGCTGAACGCGCCACCGCCGTGACGGGCCACGCCACCGTAGGTGTCGACGATGATCTTGCGTCCCGTCAGCCCGGCATCCGCAGCGGGTCCGCCGAGCACGAACGACCCGCTCGGGTTGACCAGGATCTTGGTGTTCGCATCGACGACCTGGCCCTTCAGCACGGGGTCGATGACGAGCTCACGCACGCCCGCCGTGATCTCTTTCTGGGTGGCGCTGGCGGCATGGTGCGTGGAGACGACGATCGCTTCGATGCGCTTCGGCTTGCCGTGCTCGTACTCGACCGTGACCTGCGTCTTGCCGTCGGGACGGAGGAACGACAGCTTGCCCGACTTGCGGACCTCCGCCAGCTTCCTGGCCAGGCGGTTGGCGAGCGCGATGGTGAGGGGCATCAGCTCGGGCGTCTCGCGGCAGGCGAAGCCGATCATCATGCCCTGGTCGCCGGCGCCCTGGAGGTCGTACGGGTCTTTGTCGGAGGCGTCCTCGCGTGACTCCAGGGAGCGGTTGACGCCGCCGGCGATGTCGGGCGACTGCTCCTTCAGGTAGACCTGGATGAGGGCGTGGTCGGCGTCGAAACCGATCGCCTCGTCGTTGTAGCCGATGCCGCGGATGGTGTCGCGGATGGTGCGCTGGATGTCGAGCTCGGCGTGGGTGGTGACCTCTCCGATGACGACGCACAGGCCCTTGGTGATGGCCGTCTCGCACGCCACGCGAGCGTGCACGTCCTGGGCGAGCATGCCGTCGAGGACCGCGTCGGAAACCTGGTCGCAGATCTTGTCTGGGTGGCCCTCGGTGACTGACTCGGAGGTGAGGAGAAAAGAGCGCGAGGAGCTAAAGGATGTAGTCACAAGGGGTGATGATAACCGGCGAGGTTGTCACACCCCGTTGTGATGGCGGCTGTCCTCCGGGTCCTGGCCGAGCAGGCCGGCCTGGAGGGCGAAGATGTCGTCCAGCACGCGGTCGATGCGGCGTCCCTCGAGGCGGTGGTCGGCGATGACGCCCGCCCGCTCGAGGTTGCGCCGCAGCGCCGCCCCTAGCAGGCCGTCGATCCTGCCCTGGCCGCGGACCTGCGCCTCCTCCAGGAGCTGCAGGCAGCGGTCGAGCGCGAGCTGGCGCGAGCGATGCGCCCGCACGTTCATCTAGTGTCCTGCGCCGGAGATTCGTGAGCAAAGGCGCGGCCCCGGCGGTCGGTGCCAAGGCAGGGGTGGCGCAGCGAGGAG
>JBKPCW010000226.1:0-7155 GCA_046727555.1 Candidatus Dormiibacterota bacterium
GATGATCGGCGACCTCGGCCCGGTGGCCAAGCTCTTCGGCCTGCCGTACTTCCCGGTGACGCCGTTCTGGCCGTGGCTCGGGCCCCTGGGCATGATCCCGCTGCCGAGCAAGTGGCGGATCCAGTTCCATCCGCCCGTCGACGTGTCGCACCTGTCCGTCAAGGCGGCGGAGGATCAGCACCAGGTGATGGCGCTCGCCGACGAGGTGCGGGACACGATCCAGCGCGGCATCTACGACAACCTGAGATTGCGGAGGGGCGTCTTTCTCTAGCTCAGTCCCGGCGCGGGGTGTTCGCGTCCACTGGGAGGACGTCCCCGCCGGAGTGCGCGCCGCCCTCGAGGAGCGCATGCGGGGCCGTGTCCTCGAGGCGGTCACGCAGCCGCAGGGTTTTTCGCCGGGCCTCGCCGCGCGGCTGCGGCTCGACGACGGGCGGAGGTTCTTCGTCAAGGCCGTGAGTGAGGCCGCCAACCCGGACACGCACCACATCCACCGCCGGGAGGCTCGCATCCTCGCCGCCCTGCCGCCGTCCGCGCCCGCGCCCCGACTGCTGTGGATCTACGACGCGCGCGGTTGGGTCGCCCTGGGCCTGGAGGACATCGACGGCAGGCATCCCCACGAGCCCTGGACGGAGTCCGACCTGCGGCTCGTCCTCACGACGCTGGTCAAGATGGCGCGCGACCTCACGCCGTCGCCGGTCGCGGTCGAGGAGACCGCGTCGCAAGCTTTCGAGAGGGACATCAACGGCTGGCAGGTCGCGCTCGCGCGCGGCGAGACAAGGCTCGACGCCTGGTGCCGGAAGCACCTCGCGCGGCTTGCAGAGCTCGAGTCGCGGGCGCCGGCGGCGGCCGATGGTGACACGCTGCTGCACTTCGACACGCGCGCCGACAACCTGCTGATCGCCGGCGACCGTGTCTACGTGGTCGACTGGCCGTGGGCGAGGACTGGCGCGTGGTGGATCGACGTCGTCGCCATGGCGCCGAGCGTGGCGATGCAGGGCGGCCCATCGCCCGAGGCGCTCCTTGAGCGTCTCGACCTTGGCGGCGTGGCGAAGGCCGACCTCGACGCTGTGGTCTGCACGATCGCCGGTTATTTTGTGGTCCGCGCGCTGGAGCCGGACCCGCCCGGAATCCCGACGGTGCGCTCGTTCCAGGCCGCGCAGGGAAGGGTGGCGATCGCCTGGTTGCGCGAGCGCCTCGGCTGGGATTAACGTCTTAGTCGATCAGGCCGTCTCTTAACTGGGGGGATTGTCAATTGCTGAAGAAGGGCTTGTTCGTTTCCGCGCTCGCGGGCGCGCTCACGCTGGTCGTCTCGTCGACCGCATCGGCGGCGAGCGTGCCCGTGCTCATCAGCGGTCCATCACCGTACGCGGCGTGCTCGGCACACGACAGTCAGCTGACCGGCCGGAGCTACGTCAACGCGGAGGTCGAGCCGCAGGTGGCGGTGCACGGCAGCAACGCCATCACCATGTTCCACCAGGACCGCAAGTCGAACGGCGGCGCGCACGGCATCGGCGTCGGTTATTCGACCGATGGCGGCGCCAGCTGGACCGAAACCACGATCTCCTTGAACGCGTGCGGTCCCGGCGCCGTGGATCCCTCGCTGGCCAACTTGTGGAGGGCGTCCGACCCGTGGGTCTCGATCGGCCCTGACGGGATCGCGTACGCTTCGGCGCTTTCCTTCAACATCACATTGCCCAACAACGCGAACGCGGTCGTGGCGGCTCGTTCGACCGACGGCGGCGTCAACTGGGACCACATCCAGCCGATCCCGGGGGCGATCTTTCAGACCGCCAACCAGAGCACCGACAAGAACTCGACCACGGCGGATCCGACCAAGAACAAGACCGCCTACACGGTTTGGGACACGCTGATCGGGCCGACCGACAACCCGGACGACAACCCGCACGCGCAGGCTTACAGCGGCCCCGCATTTTTCTCGAAGACGACCGACGGCGGCAAGACCTGGAGCCAGGCCAAGATCATCTTCGACACCGGCAACCGCAACCAGACGATCGGCAACATCATCGTCGTCGATCCTCGCAACGGCACCCTTTACAACTTCACCGATCTGATCGAATCTCCGAACACGCCCTTCCAGGGCACCCGCAGCAACGCGCTGCTGGCCTTCGTGAAGTCGACCGACGGTGGCGACACCTGGACACAGCCACAGGTCATCGCCCCCTTTAACAGCCTCGGCGTTATCGACCCCAACACGGGCGAGCGAGCACGCGTCGGCGACGGCCTCGAGGAGGTCGCCATCGACCCGTCGAACGGCAAGCTCTACGTGGTTTACGAAAGCTCGACCAGCTACCAGAAGCAGCTGAAGCAGTCCAGCGGCGCCTGGGACGACGAGATCCTGCTCGTCAGCTCGGGCGACGGCGGCGCGACCTGGACGGCGCCCAGCGTCATCCACACCGCCGGTGGTCTTCCCACCTTCACCCCGACGGTCGCCGTCAACGGCGGTCGCGTGGCGGTGACCTACTACGATTCACGCTTCCTGGCGCCGGGTGAGACCGCGCACTGGCCGACGGATTACTGGGCCGAGATTTCGCACGACGGGGGCGCGACGTGGGACCCCGAGCAGCGAATCACTCCAGCGTCGTTCGACCTCATGACCGCGCCGGTCGCGCGAGGTTTCTTCCTCGGCGATTACGAAGCGCTGCAACCGAGCGGCAGCGGATTTCTCGCGGTTTTCGTGAAGACCAACTGCGATGCTCCTTATCCGGCCGCCAATCCGCTCTGCGCTGCGGCCAGCAGCAATGTCACCCCGACCTCGAACACGAATCCGAACGACGTCTTCAGCAGCTCGATTCCGTAAGGACTCAAGTGGGGCGGGCCTTCGCGCCCGCCCCTCTCTCATGTCACGACGGTCCGCGGCTTCTCCGGCTCGAGCGCCTCGACGATGTCGAGCGCGGTGGCCTGGCTGATCCAGTACTCGACGTCCGAGACGCTGGGCGCGCCGGCGAGGCCGATGGCCTCGACCAGCCTGGCGTGAAGAGCCTTCGGATCCTGGGCGCGCAAGTCCGGCATCGACTCGATGCCGAGCCGGCGCACCAGCGCGATCCATCGGTCCATCCCCGACACCTCGAGTAACGTGCACTGGTGGACGAACTCGAGCAGGCGCTCGGGGCTGATGCCCGTCTTCTTCGCCAACCTGCGGCGGTCGATGTCCAGCGAGGTGCGATGCAGGAGGTGGTTGGTGTGCCTGATGCCCACGGCGCGGAGGCGGCGCACGTCCTCGTCGGAGATTCCGCTCAGGTACTCGAGCGTCCGGTACATCCTCGAGAGAAGGATAGGGCTCGGGTATAATTCGCCGAACCCGCCCCATTCATTGGAGTAAACACACCCTGAAGGAGCTCTCGCTGGAGACCCGAGAGGCGACGACCCGGGATCACTACGGCCTCGAGATCGGCATCGGGCGACGGGCGCGCCGCGCCTACGGCTTCGACGAGGTCGCGCTCGTGCCCGGCGGCGTGACCCTCAATCCCGACGAGGTCGACATCTCCTTCTCGATGGGCGAGAGCTTCTCGCTGCCGCTTCCCTTCTGGGGGTCGGCGATGGACGGCGTGGTCGACCTCGACTTCGCGATCGCCATGGGCGGGCTCGGTGGCGTCGCCGTTCTCAACCTCGACGGCGTCCACACCCGGTACGAGGATTCCGCGCCCGTCATCCGCAAGATTGCGGAGGCCGACAGGGCCACCGTCAACTCTGTGCTCAAGGAGGCCTACCGCGAGCCGGTCAAGCCCAGGCTGATCGCGGAGCGCATCAAGGCGATCAAGGCGGCCGGTGTCCCGTGCGCCGTCTCGACCGTGCCGGCGCGCGCGGAGGAACGTGCCGAGGTGGTGCAGAAGTCAGGGGCCGACGTTTACGTGGTCCAGGGCACCGTGCTCACGGCGCGGCACTCCTCGCGCTCGTACCACCAGCTCGCCTTCGACCAGCTCGTGCGTGCTTGCGACATCCCCGTCGTGGTCGGCAACTGCGTCCAGTACGACACCGCGCTCGAGCTGATGCAGACCGGAATCGCGGGCATCCTGGTCGGGGTCGGCCCGGGCGCCGCGTGCACGACTCGCGGCGTGCTCGGCGTCGGCGTGCCGCAGGTCACCGCCACCGCCGATGTCGCGGCGGCTCGGGACGAGCACATGCGGCGCGGCGGCATGCGGGTGGCGGTGATCACTGACGGCGGCATGCGGATCGGCGCGGACGTGTGCAAGGCGTTTGCCGCGGGCGCCGACGCGGTCATGATCGGGACGCCGCTGGCGGGCGCCGAGGAGTCGGCGTCGAAGGGCTTCAACTGGGGCATGGCGACGCCCGACCCGAACCTGCCGCGCGGCACTCGCATCCACGTCGGCACCAAGGCGACGCTGCACGAGATCCTGCTCGGCCCCGCCCGCGTCGACGACGGCTCCCAGAACTTCGCCGGCGCGCTGCGCTCGGCGCTCGGAGTGTGCGGCGCTCGCGACCTCGCCGAGTTCCAGCACGTCGAGATGGTGATCGCGCCCGCGATCGTCTCCGAGGGCAAGGTGTTCCAGCAGGCCCAGCACGTGGGGATGGGCAAGTCCTGAGCACCCTCGCCTCCGTGAGGCGGGACAAGGCCGACCCGAGCTTGCGCCTCCAGACCGTCCTCGTCCTCGACTTCGGGTCCCAGTTCAGCCAGCTCATCGCCCGGCGCGTCCGTGAGGCCAACGTGTACTGCGAGCTGGTGCCGGGCGCGACTCCGTGGTCCGAGCTCGAGAAGAAACACCCCGCCGGCCTGATCCTCAGCGGCGGGCCCGCGAGCGTCTACGACGCCGGCGCGCCACAGGTCGACCCCGAAGCCCTGCGAGCCGGCGTCCCGGTGCTCGGGATCTGCTACGGCATGCAGCTCATCGCCCACCACCTGGGCGGCAAGGTCGACCCCGGCCATGCCCGCGAGTACGGGCCGGCCCTGCTCTCCGTGCGCGAGCCGGGGCCGCTCTTCCGAGGCCTCCAGGGTGACCTGCCGGTGTGGATGAGCCACGGCGACCACGTCAGCCAGATGCCCCCAGGGTTCCAGCTGGTGGCCACGAGCGGGAACTCACCGGTGGCGGCGTTCACGGACGGCAAGGGCATTTACGGCATCCAGTTCCACCCCGAGGTCGTGCACACGCCGAGCGGCCGTGAGGTGCTGCGCAACTTCCTGTTCGGTGTCTGCCACTGCCAGCCCACCTGGACTGCGGGGTCGTTCATCGCCGAAGCCACCGAGAGCATCCGCGCCCAGGTCGGCGACGGCCGCGTCATCTGCGCCCTGTCCGGCGGGGTCGACTCCGCGGTCGCGGCGACGCTGGTGCGCCGCGCGGTCGGCGATCAGCTCACGTGCGTCTTCGTCAACAACGGGCTGCTCCGCAAGGAAGAGCCGGAACGCGTCCTCGACGTCATGCACGGCAACCTCGACATGAACATCCGCTACGTCGACGCGACCGAGCGCTTCCTCGGCGCGCTGCGCGGGGTCGTCGACCCGGAGCAGAAGCGCCGCATCGTCGGCCGGGAGTTCATCTCCGTTTTCGAAGAGCAGGCAACTGCGCTGGGGCGGATCGACTTCCTCGCCCAGGGCACGCTTTACCCCGACGTCATCGAGTCGACCGCGCCGGACGTCGCCGCCACCGCCTCGAAGATCAAGACGCATCACAACGTCGGCGGCCTCCCTCCTGGTCTGCGCTTTCAGCTCATCGAGCCGCTGCGCTACCTCTTCAAGGACGAGGTCCGCGCGGTCGGCCTCGAGCTCGGCATGCCCGAGGAGATGGTGTACCGGCAGCCGTTCCCGGGCCCCGGCCTCGCCATCAGGTGCCTCGGCGAGGTGACGGCTGAGCGCCTCGAGATCCTGCGCAACGCGGACTGGGTCGTGGTCGACGAGATCAAGGGCAACGGGCTCTACCGCCAGGTGTGGCAGTCGTTCGCCGTGCTGACGCCGCTGGAGACGGTTGGCGTCATGGGCGACTATCGGACGTACGCGAACGTGGTCGCGGTGCGCGTGGTCACGAGCGAGGACGCCATGACGGCCGACTGGGCGCGCGTGCCTTACGAGGTGCTGGCGCGCATCAGCAACCGCATCGTGAACGAGGTGAAAGGCGTCAACCGGGTGGTGTTCGACATCACGTCGAAGCCGCCCGGCACCATCGAGTGGGAATAGAGCCCGGGGCAGGGTCGCCTAAGCCCGCGAGCGCCGGCAGTCGCGGCCAATGACAGCATTCGTAGCCCGCGAGCGCCGGCGGTCGCGGCAACCCGGGCGGCGGCTGTGAAGGTCCTCGTGGTCGGGTCGGGCGCGCGCGAGCACGCGCTCGTCTGGAAGTGCGTCCAGTCCCCCCTCGTGGAGCGCGTGTACTGCGCGCCCGGCAACGGAGGCACGGGCGGCATGGCGCGAAACACGGCGATCGGCGCGGCCGACGTCGTCCGCCTCGTCGACTTTGCCAAGCGCGAGCGTCTCGGCCTGGTCGTCCTTGGTCCCGAGGCGGCGGTCGAGGCCGGCGCCGGGGACGCGCTGCGGCACGCCGGCTTCGACGTCTTCGGACCGGACCGCGGCGCCGGCCGCATCGAATCGAGCAAGTCCTTCGCCAAGGACCTGATGCGCCGCGCCGGCATCCCGACCGCGGACTTCGAGACCTTCACCACGCCGGTGCCGGCGAAGTCCTGGGCCCGCCAGCGCGATGGCAGGGTCGCGGTCAAGGCCGACGGCCTGGCTCGCGGCAAGGGCGTGATCGTCTGCGCGTCGGTCGAGGAGTCCGACGCGGCGGTCGACGCCATGCTCGTCGAGGAACGTTTTGGCCGCAGCGGCAAGAAGATCGTGGTCGAGGAGCGGCTGGAAGGGCCGGAGCTCTCGCTGCTCGCCGTCACCGACGGCACGGACGTCGTGCCGCTGGCCCCGGCGCGCGACTACAAGCGGGCGCAGGACGGAGACAGGGGGGCCAACACCGGCGGCATGGGCGCGTACTCGCCGCCGAGGGGTGTCGACGACGCCCTCGTGAGGGAGATCGTCGACCGCGTCATGCGCCCCGCGGTCGCCGAGCTCGCCGCTTCGGGCGACGAGTTTCGGGGCGTCCTTTACGCCGGGCTGATCCTGACCGAGGGTGGCGTCAGGACGCTCGAGTTCAACGCTCGGTTCGGCGATCCGGAGGCCCAGGTCGTCCTGCCGCGCCTCGAGAG
>JBKPCW010000227.1:0-4435 GCA_046727555.1 Candidatus Dormiibacterota bacterium
CGCGGCCATGCTGGCCGCCGTCGATCCCGGCGACGAGGTCATCGTCTTCGAGCCGTTCTACGAGAACTACGGGCCGGACTGCGTGATCAGCGGCGCGGTCCCGCGCTACGTGGCTCTTCGCCCGCCGTCGTGGTCTTTCGAACCCGACCAGCTGCGTGCGGCTTTCAACGCGAGGACGCGTGCGATCGTCGTCAACACACCGCACAACCCGACCGGCAAGGTGTTCTCACGGGAGGAGCTCGAGCTCATCGCCGGCCTGTGCATCGAGCACGATGCGATCGCCATCACGGACGAGATCTACGAGCACCTTGTCTATCGCGGCCGCCACGTGAGCATCGCCACCCTGCCCGACATGGCCCAGCGCACGATCACGATCAGCGGGGCGAGCAAGACCTACTCGGTGACGGGTTGGCGAATCGGTTGGCTCATCGCGCCGCCGGCGCTCACGGCCGGGATTCGCAAGGTCCACGACTTTCTCACGGTCGGCGCCGCGCATCCACTGCAGATCGCCATCGCTCAGGCGCTCGAGCTGCCCTCGTCCTTCTATATGGAGCTGCTGGGCGACTACCAGGAGCGGCGCGATGCGATCGTGTCGGGACTGCGGGAATGCGGGTTCGAGGCCGAGCCGCCGGACGGCGCGTACTACGTGATGGCGGGCATAGGCTCGTTTGGCGCTGCCGACGACGTCGCGTTCGCGCGCCGACTGATCGAGGAGGTCGCTGTCGCGACCGTGCCGGGCTCGAGCTTCTACCACGACCCCGCGCTCGGGCGCGGGCACATCCGCTTCAGCTTCCCGAAGAAGATCGAGACCATCGAGCGAGGGCTGGCGGCGCTGCGCGGGCTCGAGCGCGCAGCGTCTTAACAGGCAGGGTTCCTTTCGCGTCGCGCCGAGCCTAGCCTCGGTGCATGCGCTCTCTGCTTCGCTCTCCACTCGCATGGGCCGTCCTCGCCGAGATGTTCGTCGTCGGCGCGCTGCTGGTCGTCGCCTGGAACGTGGCCGGGTCGGCGATGCGCTCAGGGCTGCCGGCGGTGGCGGCGCCCGAAGCAGGTGCGTCCACGGACGACGCACCGCTGCCCGAAATCCCGACCGTGACCGGCCAGGGCGCTCGGGGACCGATGCCGGGCCTCAACGTGAGCTCCGCGTTCTGGCGCCGGCGCCTCGCCGAGCTCAACCGGGACGAGGCGGCGTTCGCCCAGCTCGAATGGCGCATCGTCCACGCCGGCATGGACGCCGTCAGAGACTACGTCGAGGGCGTGGTCCTTCCGGCGGTCCGGCGCGCGGAGGGCGCTGTGGGCTAACCGCCTCCGGACATGGTGACGTTGCCGTTGAGGGTCGCCCCGTCCTCGACGGTGAGGCGGCCGACCTTGACGTCGCCGTTCAGGCGGCCGGTGCCCGCGAGGGTCAGGCGGCGCTTGGCGGTCACGTTGCCCGTGACCTGGCCGCGGACGCTGATGTTGGCGCCCTCGATGGCGGCCTGGATCGTGGCCGTCGAGTCGACGGTGACGTCGCCGCTTGCCTTCAGGTCGCCTTCGACGGTGCCGGCGACTTTCAGGTCGCCCTGGATCTCCAGACGGCCCTGCAGGATGTCGCGCGGGCCGAGGCTGACGACGTTGGTGCCGCCGTTCTGAGTGCTCGATGCCTGAACCGCGGACTTTTCAGCTTGAGCCATTGGGTCCTCCACTGCGTAAATGAGGGTCGATCCGGTTTGACGGGAGCTAGCATCGTAACAGCGTGCCCCCAGGCCCCGGCAAAGGTTAAGCGTCGATAGTGGCGTTGATGGATCGCGACTCCACTCACGAGATGGTCGACCACGTGGTCGACTTCTTCGACCGCATCGCGCCGATATACGACACCTGGGCCGGGGGCCAGCACGGCAGGGTCGCCGCGCGCCTCGTCGACCTGGCGGCGCCGGCCAGGGACGAGCACGTCCTCGACGTCGGGACCGGCACCGGGCTCGTGGCCAACCTGGTCGCGCCGCGGGTCAACCCTGGCCTGGTGATGGGCATCGACCTGTCCGAGAACATGCTGTCGATCGCCCGGGTGCGGAAGGAGAAGAACGTCCAGTTCGTCGGCATGGCCGCGGAGCACCTCGTGTTCCGGCCCGCCACGTTCGACCTCGTGACCATGGGCGAGTCGCTCGCCTACGTGGCGAATCCGACCGACGCTCTGGCCGAGGCGCATCGGGTGCTTCGCCCAGGGGGCCGCCTGGCGGTCTCATGTCAGCGGCGGAGCCTGAACACGCGGGCCCAGGAGCTGTTCTTCCAGGGGCTCACCCCGCTCGCACGGAGGCACTACCTCAGCCTGCCGCGCTACAGCTCGGAGCGGGCGAAGTTCGGTGAGCCCGACGTGCTGCCCAAGATCCTGACCGCCGCCGGTTTCGAGGTGCGGCGGCTGACGGACATGGTCACCGGTGGGCGTGCCGCCGACGCCAGGGAGTGGATCGAGCTGATGGCGGGCGCCGGGCCGCGGCCCTACACGCTCATCCGGGCGCTCGGCCCGCGCTACCGCGACGAGCTGGAGGCGGAGGTGGAAGCCGCGATGGCGAGCCTTGGCGACCCTGACGACGCGTTCAGGTACCACCACTCGTACGTGCTGGTCGTAGCGACCAGGCAATGACCGCGGCCGCGGCGAGGCACAGCGCCGCGGCGATGACGAATATCTCCCGGTACTCCCGCAGGAACGCGTCGGCGACCAGGCGTTCGAGGTGCTTCACCCGCTCGTGGAGGTCTGGGTCGTTGACCACGGGCGTGCCGAGGATCTGGTGGAAGCGATAGAGGCCGAACGCGGTCAGCGCGGAAAGCCCGACCAGCATTCCCATCGTCCGTGCCAGGACGACAAGGCTCGTCGCCAGGCCGTGGCTCTGGCCC
The DNA here is from genome assembly GCA_046727555.1 of Candidatus Dormiibacterota bacterium. Lineage (GTDB taxonomy): Bacteria > Chloroflexota > Dormibacteria > Dormibacterales > Dormibacteraceae > 40CM-4-65-16. Next base: position 2,869 of record JBKPCW010000227.1, read on the forward strand.
CGCGTCAGCGCCAGCACGCCCGCGGTGAGCGGCGCGATGACCAGGCCGAACCCGAGCCCGCACAGCCCGAGCGCGATGTCCGCCTGTCTGACCGGCCCGAGCCGATAAGCCAGCTCGTTTGAGGTCCACGTCGCCATCTGTAGGAAGGCGGCGGCGGAGATGACGACGCCGGCTCCGCCGGCAAGGCGGTTGCCGAGGCGGGCCGACAGCACTCCGCCCAGCAGCGCCCCCACCGGCACGCCGACGAGGAACTGCGTGAGGAGAAGACCCGAGTCGAGGGCCTCGAGGTTGAAGACGAGGCGGCCGAGGATCGGCACGTCGACGAGCGTCACGATCAGCGCGGCGCCGATCAGGACGTTCGCCGCCGTGACGCCGGCGAACGCCCGGCTGCGCAGAAGGTCGCGCGGGATAAGCGGCTCGAGCGCTCGCAGCTGGCGCCAGCCGTACGCGCCGAGAAGCACGAGCGCGGCAACGCCGGCCGGGACGAACAGCGTGTTGACGGCGCGGCTCGACGGGTCGTCGGGGTAGAGCGCGAGCACGAGCGCCCCGAGTCCGGCCCCGAGCAGCAGGGCGCTGGCCCAATCGACGGCCGAGGTCGTCTGGGCCTGGGTGCCCTGATTGCGACCGGTCGCCCAGACGCCCGCGCCGCACAGGGCGGCAAGCGGCACGTTCAGCCAGAACACGGCGCGCCATCCGCCGAGGCCGGTCGCGACCGCCGCGAGCGTCGCTCCATATATCGGACCGAGCACGCTGCCCGCTTCCTGCAGGCCGGCGACCGAACCGAGGGCGATGGTGCGCCCGCGGCCGGCGTAAAGATCCGCCGCGAGCGCCAGCGCCAGGGGCACCAGGCCGCCGCCGCCCACGCCCTGGATGAACCTGCCGGCGACGATCCAGGCGAGACCGGCGAACGTCCCCAGCCCGGCCGTCGCGGTGACCACGGAGCCGGCGGCGAAGGCGGCGAGGCAGGCGAGGTAGACGGGGACGCGGCCGCGCGCGTCCGAATAGGCGCCGAGCAGCGGCATGGCGACGACGTAGCCGGCGAGGAAGCCGGTCACGATCGGCGTCCCCTGCTCGAAGTGCTCGATCGTGATCCCGATGTCGCCCATCATCGCGGGCAGCAGGGTCACGACCACGTAGGCGTCGAGCGCGGCGATGAAGAGGCCGGCGCCGGCCAGCCCCAGCAGCAGCCGGCGGCCGGTCAAGGAGTCGGCGAGGTGATGAGCACCGGCGTGTTGAACGTGGAGATGTCGACCTCGACCGCGGCCTCCTTGCCGCCGTCGCCGAAGTTGCCATCGAGCACTGCTTTGCGGATCAGGTGGTCGGATCCGACCCAGAGGTTGGCGGCCACCGGGCCGCTCGAGTTGAGCTGGGCGAGAAGGCCGCGCACCTGCTCCGGCGAGTAGGTCGTGGACACATGGTCGACCGCCCGGCCGTCCAGCTGCTCGCTCGCGATCCACTTCTTGTTCGATCCGGCGGGGATGAGCGCGGGCAGCCCGGTCGTCGGGTCGAACAGCTTCGCCATGTTGGGGAACAGGCCTGGCGGCTCTTCCTGAAAACCCTTCGTCAA
>JBKPCW010000228.1:0-6338 GCA_046727555.1 Candidatus Dormiibacterota bacterium
ATCGAGTCGGGCGAGCGCGTGATCGTCGGCGTCAACAGGTACACGGAGACCGACGCGCGGCCGGTCGAGATCACGCGCATCACCGCCCGGCAGCAGCTGGCCCAGTCACGCGCGTTGAAGAGGCTGCGTGCGCGGCGCTCGAAGGCCGCCGTCGCCCGGCGCCTCGCCGACCTGGACAGGGCCGCGCGAGGCACCGAGAACCTGATGCCGCCGCTGAAGGCGGCGCTGGCCGACTACGTGACGATCGGAGAGTGCTGCCGCGTCCTACGCGGCGTCTTCGGCGAATACCAACCAGGGGAGGCTGCGTGATGGCTCAGGCGGTGATTCCGATGCTGGCGTACGAGGACGGCCCTGCGGCCATGGACTGGCTCGCCACGGCGTTTGGCTTCCGCGAGCTGGACAGGAGGGTGGAGGAAGGCCGCCTCACCCACGGCGAGATGGACACGGGCGGAGGCGTGGTCATGATGGCGACGCCCTCGCTGAACTACCACGGCCCGAAGCGTCACCGCGAGGAGTGCGAGGTCGCACGTGGCTGGCACGACGTGCCCTACATCATCGACGGCGTGCTGGTGTACGTGGACGACATCGACGGGCACTTCGAGCGCGCGCAGGCCAACGGCGCCAACATCCTCTCGCCTCTCGAGCCGGGCCAGGACGGCAAGCGCTACCGCGCCGAAGACCTGGAAGGGCACCGCTGGATGTTCGTCGGCAGGTGACGCGCAAGGTCGATCCGCTCAACGAGCTGCGCCAGCGCAAGTACGAAGCTGGCCACGGCGACGCAGAGGCTTTCAAGCGCCAGCACGCCAAGGGCAAGCTCACGGCGCGGGAGCGGATCTCGCGCCTCGTCGACCGCAACTCGTTCGAGGAGCTCGACCTCTTCGCGCGGCATCCCGACGGCCACCCCGGCGACGGAGTCGTCACCGGCATGGCGAAGATCTCTGGCCGCGACGTGATGCTGTTCAGCCACGACGCGAGCGTCTTCGGCGGCTCGCTCGGCGAGGTCTTCGCCGCCAAGGTGATCAAGGCCATGGACCTCGCCCTGACCAACCGCGTCCCGATCATCGGCATCAACGACTCGGGTGGCGCGCGGATCCAGGAGGGTGTCGTCTCGCTCGCCGGCTACGCCGAGATCTTCTGGCGCAACGTCGAGGCAAGCGGCGTCGTGCCCCAGCTCAGCCTCATCCTCGGCCCGTGCACCGGCGGGGCCGTCTACTCGCCGGCGATCACGGATTTCACGTTCATGGTCCACGGCATCGGCTACATGTTCATCACCGGGCCCGAGGTCATCCGCGTGACCACGGGCGAAGACGTGACCTTCGACTCGCTAGGCGGAGCGGAGGTCCACAACGTGAAGTCGGGGGTGGCTCACTTCCTGGCCGAGACCGAAGAGGAGTGCTTCGCCGGGGTGCGCAAGCTCTTCACCTACATCCCGCAGAGCTGCGAAGACCAGCCGCCCAGAGCACCGACGACCGACGACCCGGAGCGCGAGGCGCCGTCGCTGGCGACGGTCATCCCCGACAGCCCGAAGGAGCCTTACGACATCAGGGACGTCATCGGCGCAGTGGTCGATCACGGCGAGTTCTTCGAGGTCCAGCCCTTTTACGCGATGAACCTCGTCGTCGGCTTCGCGCACCTCGACGGCAACCCTGTCGGGGTCGTGGCCAACCAGCCGAAGGTCATGGCCGGCGCGCTCGACATCAACGCCTCGGACAAGGCGGCGCGCTTCGTGCGGTTCTGTGACGCCTTCAACATCCCGCTCGTGACCTTCGTCGACGTGCCCGGGTTCCTGCCTGGCACGGCGCAGGAGTACGGCGGCATCATCCGCCACGGCGCCAAGCTCCTCTACGCGTTCAGCGAGGCGACCGTGCCCAAGCTGACCGTGATCACGCGCAAGGCGTACGGCGGCGCCTACTGCGTCATGTGCTCGAAGCACATCCGCGCCGACTTCAACGTCGCCTGGCCGACCGCCGAGATCGCCGTGATGGGCCCCGAGGGAGCGGTCAACATCCTGTATCGGCGCGAGCTGGCCACCGGCGCGGCGCAGCGTGCTGAGCTCGTGAGCGAGTACACGGAGCGGTTCGCCAACCCGTTCATCGCCGCCGAGCGCGGCTACATCGACGACGTGATCGAGCCCGTGCGCACGCGCGGGGCGCTGATCCGGGCGCTGCGGGTGGCGATGCGCAAGGAGCGGAAGCGAAGCCCGCGCTGGCACGGCAACATCCCGCTGTGACGGCAATTGGAACCATCGCGCTCCTGGCGGGCGTCCTCCTCGGCGCCGTGGGGGCCTGGTCGGCGGCGACGGGAGGCCGGCCAACCTGGTTCCCAGGGCGCGCCTTGAGTCCCGACCGGGCGCGAACGTGGGGTGGGGCGACCGCCCTGGGCGGCGCGGGCCTGGCGATCTGGGGCGCCGACCAGCTTTTCCTGGGCAACCCGGTCGTAGGGACGGTCGGCGTGGTCATGATCTTCGCGGGCGCCATGTGGATCAGCCTGGCGACTCCGCGCGCCCGCCGGTCGAAGTGACCTCAATAGACTTCAAGACAGATGCCGCAGCAAGATGCCCAGGGGAGATGGATCTCCGACGACGGCACGCAGTACTGGGACGGCACCGCCTGGCGGCCGGTCGGCGCGGTGGCGCCGGCCAAAGGCCGGAGCGCCGCGCTCCCGGCGGTCCTGATCGGCTGCGGATTTGCGCTCGTCATCTTGATCGTGCTCGTGGTCGGAGGCATCTTCATGGTCAGCAGCTCCACCTTCCAGCACGATTTCTGCGACAGCTGGAACAACAACCCGCAGCAGGCGGGCACGCCGTGCCCGTTCCATCCGACGCCCTAGGCCTTTGAAGCTCCTCGAGTACCAGGCCAAGGAGGTCCTGGCCTCCCTCGGCATCCCGATCCCGCCCGGCGCAGTGGCGAGCAACCCCGACGAGGCGGCGGCCGCGTTTGGCCGCCTCGGGCCCGTGGCGGTGAAGGCGCAGGTCCCGGTCGGAGGCCGCGGCAAAGCCGGCGGCATCAAGCTCGCCCGGTCCGAGGAGGAGGCCCGGCTCGCCGCGGAGCAGATCATCGGCATGGACATCAAGGGCTTCAAGGTGCCGCTCGTCTACTGCGAGACGGCTCTCGACATCGCCCGCGAGGTCTATGTCGGGTTCACAGTCGACCGCGACGCGCGGGCGAACGTCTTGCTGCTCTCCGCGAAGGGCGGCATGGACATCGAGCAGGTGGCCGAAGAGTCGCCCGACGCGATCGCGCGGCTCCACCCGAACCCGTGGCGCGGCCCGCTGGACTTCGAGCTCACTCAGCTCGTGTACGACGCGAAGCTCGGTGACATCGCCCGGCCGCTTGTGGCCCTGATCAAGAAGCTGTACCGCGCTATCCCCGACTACGACGCGCTGACCGCGGAGATCAACCCCCTGGTCGTGACCACCGGCGGCGACCTGATCGCAGGCGACGCCAAGCTCGAGATCGACGACAACGCCGTGTGGCGACACAAGGAGCTCGAGCAGAAGTACGGTGCGGTCCTCGAGGGTGATCGGTACGAGGTCGAGGCGAAAAAGCGCAACCTCACCTACGTCTCACTCGACGGGGACATCGGCATCATCGGCAACGGCGCCGGCCTGTGCATGGGCACGCTCGACCTGGTCCAGCGAGCGGGCGGCCGCCCAGCGAACTTCTGCGACATCGGCGGCGGCGCGAAGGCCGAGGTGGTCGAGAACGCGCTGACTGTCATCCTGATGAACCCCAAGGTCAAGGGCGTGCTGATCAACGTGTTCGGCGGCATCACCCGCGGCGACGAGGTGGCGAAGGGCATCGTCACCGCGCGCGACAACCTGAACATGAAGCTGCCGCTCGTCGTGCGCTTGAGCGGGACCCGCGAGGAGGAGGGCCGCGCCATCCTCAAGCAGCAGGGGATCGAGCCCGGCGTCAGCGGGTGGGAGGGGGCGAAGAAGATCGTCGAGCTGACCCGTGAGGGAGCCCGCGCTTGAGCATCCTTCTCGACCGCGAGACGAAGGTCATCGTCCAGGGCATCACCGGCCGCGAGGGCGGCTTCCACACCGAGCAGATGCAGGAGATCGGCACCCAGGTGGTCGGCGGCACCAGCCCGGGCAAGGGCGGCACGACGCACCTGGGCGTGCCTGTCTTCAACACCGTCGCCGACGCCGTCAGGGCTACCGGCGCGAACGCGTCGGGCATCTTCGTGCCGGCGCCGTTCGCCGCCGACGCCATCATGGAGGCGGCCGCGGCGGGCGTCACCCTCATCGTCTGCATCACCGAGGGCATCCCGATCCAGGACATGATCCGGGTCAAAGACTTCCTGCGCGGCTACCCGGGGGCGCGTCTCCTCGGCGCCAACTGCCCAGGCCTGATCACGCCCGGCCAGGCCAAGATCGGCATCATCCCGCAGCGCATCACTTCGCCCGGCCACGTGGGGCTCGTGTCCCGCAGTGGCACGCTGACCTACGAGGTCGCCTCAGCACTTTCGGCGGCCGGGATGGGGCAATCGACGATCGTCGGCATCGGTGGCGACCCGGTGCTCGGTCTGACCTTCCGTGACGTCGTCCTGCTCTTCGAGAAGGACCCCGCGACCACCCACCTCGTGCTGATCGGCGAGATCGGCGGCAGCGACGAGGAGCATGCCGCGGAGCTCCTGGCGCGAGGGACGCGGCTCAAGGCGGTCGCGTTCATCTCCGGCCGCACCGCGCCGGAAGGCAAGCGGATGGGGCACGCGGGCGCCATCATCTCCGGCAACCGTGGCACCGCCAGGAGCAAGGAGGAGGCGTTCCGCAAGGCGGGAGTCGCGGTCGCCGAGACGACCGACGAGATCGTGGGCATGCTGAGATGAGCGTGCTTCCGATCGCCGTCAGCAAGGCCATGCCGGGCGAGCGCTGGCGCGACCTCGGACTTTTCGCGGTGCTCGTGGCGTGGCTCGTCTACACCCGGGTCTACTGGGTGCTGCACGCCGCCCACCTCAGCGCGCCGCCGTGCCCCTTTTACTACCTGACCGGGCATCCCTGCCCGTTCTGCGGCGGGACCCGCTCCTTCGCGTACATGTGGAGCGGCGACATCTCGGACGCGGTTCGGCTGTACCCACTCGGACCGTTGCTCTTCGCGGGCACGATCCTCGGCGCGGGCGGGCTGGCGGCGGGCATGGTCACGGGCCGGACGTGGACATCGCGGCTGACCGCGCGTCAGTGGCGCCTGGTGACGGCGGGGGCGATCGGCGCCCTGCTCGTCAGCTGGGCGCTGAAGGTCTTCGTCCTCGGCAACTAGTGGCCACCGCCACTAGCGTCAGGCGGCTGGACCCGGAGGACTGGGAGCTGTACCGCCGCGTCCGCCTCGACGCGCTGAAGGAGGCGCCGTACGCCTTCGGCTCAACGTATGAGCACGAGGTCCAGTTCGACGCAGCGAACTGGCGCCGGCGGATCGCGCGCCGTCCGACGTTCGTGGCCGAGGTCGATGGCGCGGTCGTCGGGACCGTCACGACCGGCGACAGCGACGTGACCGGCGCGGCGGCGCTAATCGCGATGTGGGTTGACCCGCGCCACCGGCGCCGCGGCGTGGGCGATCTCCTCGTCAAGACCGTCCTCGACTGGACCGCGGAGCAGGGCTACCGCGAGGCGTTCCTGTGGGTCACGGCGGTCAACGCCGCCGCGGAGCGGCTCTACGCGCGCAACGGCTTCGTGCGCACGGGCGCGTCGCAGGACGTCCGGCCGGGCGAGCTCGAGTACGAGATGTCAAGGGCCCTGTACCGCAAGGATCGTTAGCATCCGGCGCCCCCGGGCGACCGGGCGCCTTCGGCGCTGAAGCCGGCGTCGAGGGGCCCGGCGCCTCGTCGCTGCCCCCGCTATCCACGGCGCGGGGACCCCATAAGGTTTGCGCTCCTCCTCGCTCCACCCTCTCCTTGGCTCCGGCCGCCCGGATGGCACCGGCCTTCGGGCCTACGGCCTGCAAACGACCTCGCGGACAGGGCCCTAAGCGCCTTCGATGAGCTGCGTCACGATCGGGTACACGTAGTCGACCCTCTGCGCGGCGTTCCCGGGGTCGATCAGGTCATGTGTCAGGCCGTCGGAGACGGGGAACTCAAAAGTCTCGACGCCCGCGCCATGCCGCCGCCAGGAGTCGATGAGCCGGTAGGTGAAGCGGTTGTCGAGGCGCGGCTCGGCGGCGTTGGTGACGACCGCGATCGACCTTGCCTTCGGCGCCGAGAGGCGCGCCGAGCGCACTAGCTTGCGGCCGCACTGGAACAACGCGGCGTAGGCGTGGGTGGCGAAGCGCGGGTACCCGTACGGCGGACCGAGTCGGTCTTTGAGCTCGTTGTTCCACCACACGTAGAAGTTCGGCATGACC
>JBKPCW010000229.1:0-12837 GCA_046727555.1 Candidatus Dormiibacterota bacterium
TACAAGAAGTGGGCGACGTGGCAGCCCATCGCGCCCGCCGAGGCGTGGGTGCACCGCATCGCGATCAACGCGGCCGTCTCGTACCAGAGGAAGATGCGGCTGCGCGAGGTCGGCGAGGTCATCCGCCGCCTGGGCCGGCCAGGGCTAGCGCCCGACCCGCAGGAGGTCGTCGAGCACCGCGACCTGGCGACCGCGCTCGCCAAGCTGCCGCCGAAGCAGGCGGCCGCGATCGTGCTGCGCCACTACCACGGCTACACCAACCGCGCCATCGCCCAGGCGCTCGGGATCCCGGAGCGCACCGTGGCCTCGCGGCTCGCGGTCGCCAAGGAACGGCTCCGGGTCATGCTCAAGCATTCGTACGGACCGCAGGCCGCGCTCGAGGAGACGGCGACGACAGAGCGGGGGTTCGCGGTCGCCGACTGACGCGGGCCGATCAGTCGGCCGACGAAGGCCTGGCCATCACGGCCAGGCCTTTCTTCTTTCTCCAGAGGACCGTCAGCCGGCGGCGCAGCGGGTTCCATCGGCCCTCGCGCCCGGGCTCCACGCGCCGCTCGTAGCGCGGCGCGTCGGCGTCGGCGCACTGCTGGCATCCACAACCGTGGCCGGTCTCGGGCAGAGGTTGGCCGTGCTTGTCGAAGCGTGCACGCATCACCACCGGCTCTAGCAGTGCGTGCCCGGCATGTAGTAGGCGGTCGCGCCGCGGCATCGCTGCACGACCAGGCCGGCCGGCTGCGAGAACCACTCGTCACCGATGCCCAGCGCGTCCAGGGCCTGCTGCATGAACGTGTGCCACATCGGTACGGCGATGTAGTAGCTGTCCGAGTCCTTCGTCATCTTCATGCGCCAGTCTGCGTTGCCGCCCCACACCGCGACGACGATGTGCGGCGTATAGCCGACCGTCCACGCGTCCGCGAAGGAGTCGGACGTCCCGGTCTTGACGCCGACGTGGCGGTGGGGCAGCGTGAGAAGCGAGTTGCGGCCGAAGATCATCGCCCGGTTGTTGTCGTTGGACATGATCGCTTCCATGATGTACGCCACCCTCGCGTCGATGACTCGCTTGCCAGGGTCGTAGGCGTGCAGGTACACGAGCTGGTCACCGCGCGTCACCAGGTTGATCGCGTACGGCTGCCGGAGCAGCCCCTGCGTGGCCAGCACGGAGGCGCCGGTCGCCATCTGCAGCGGCGTCTCGCCGTATCCGCCGAGGGTGAGCGAGGGGCCGTAGATGTTCAGCGGGTCGTTGCTCGTGTAGACCGGGTAGCCGTTGGCGTCGACGCCGTGCGGCACCCACGGTGGAGCGCCCATGTTCCGGGCCATGTTGACGACCGCGGCGACGCCGATCCCGAGCTCCACCTTGACCGCCGGGATGTTCAGCGAGTTGCCCATGCATGCCTGCAGCTGGCAGGTGCCGTGGTACCGGCCGTCATAGTTTCGCGGCGTGTAGACCTCAGTCGACCCCGGCTCCCGATAGCTGAAGCGGCTGTCCACGATCGGCGTCGTCATCGTGTACTTGCCGCTCGCGATGGCCGCCGTGTAGGTGTAGATCTTCATCGACGAGCCCGGGTTGCGTGGCGGCCACACCGCCAGGTTGTACTGGCCGCCATACGAGTTGGGGTCGGCCGACCCGACCATGGCCATGATCGCGCCCGACGTCGGGTCGATGGCCACCAGCGCCCCCTGGTGGATGTTTCGGTAGCGGAGGCGGTTGATGTTGTTGGTCACCGCCTGCTGGCCGATGTCCTGCAAGGTCGCGTTCAGCGTCGTCACCACCCGCAGGCCGCCGGTGTAGGTCTCATCGCGGCCGAACTGGGCGAGCAGCTGCCCGGTGACATAGCTGACGAAGGCCGGATACATGACCCGGTTTGTCGGCAGGAACATGTGGGCGGGCGGTGAAAGGTCCTCGGCGAACGCCACCGCCGCCTGCCCGGGCGTGATCTTGTTGTCGCGGATCATCGCGTCGAGCACGGTCTTCTGCCGGTTCTTGGCGGAGCTCCAGTCGACGAGCGGGTTGTAGAGCGTCGGCCCCCGGATGATGCCCGCGAGCATCGACGCCTGCGCCAGGTCCAGGTCCTTGGTCTGCTTGTGGAAGTAGATCTGGGAGCCCGCCGCGGTGCCCCAGGCCGTGTTGGCGAAGAACACGCTGTTCAGGTACCACTCGAGGATCTGCGGCTTGGTGAAGCGCCGCTCGATCTCGAAGGCGAGCATCGCCTCACGCATCTTGCGGTCGAGCGTGGCGTCGTTGCCGACCAGGCGCAGCTTGACCAGTTGCTGCGTGATGGTCGAGGCGCCTTCCACCGGCGCGTGTGAGCGAAAGTCCACGGTCGCCGCGCGCACGATGCCCTGCGGATCGACGCCGGGCTCGTCGTAGAAGTTGCGGTCCTCGATCGAGATGACCGCCTCGGGCAGCAGCGTACCCATGTCCGACAGCGGCTCGTAATAGGACTGGTAGCCAGGCGGGTGCAGGTCCGCGATCAGCGTCTTGTTGTCGGACGCGTAGATGAGCGTGTCCTCGGGAATCGCAGAGGTGACTGCGACCGGGTCGGGGAGCTTGTTGGCGAAGGCGACGTAGCCGGGCGAGGTGACGATCAGGCTCGGCACCGCGATCAGCAGCAGCGCGATCAGGCGCAGAGTCCAGCTCGCGGGCCGCGATAGCTTGCCTTTGCCCAGGAACTGCCTGGCGCTCGAGCGCCGGCGCATGCCGTCCGGCCTATGAGGCCAGCGTGTCTGGTTGCTGCGAATCAGTCGCATCCTCGTCCCCCCTCGTCGAGTCGGCGGGTGCGACGGCCAGCCGGCCGTACCACCCGATCGATGGCGCGTTCAACAGCGCCCGGATGTCGATCACCTGGCCCGGACGCAACGCGCCGGAGGCCAGTCCGCGCCTGGTGCGCTCCGTGGCGCTGCTGATCACGGGCTGACCGGCGGCGGTGTACCAGGAGCGCGCGGCGAACTGAAGGAGCGCGACCGCGTCGCGCAGCGACTCGAGCCTGGCGCGTGACCCGGCAGCGCCGACGCGCGCCGCGTCGCGGACGCGCTGGACGCGGAGCGTGTCGCGTGCCCAGATCGAGAAGTCGAGGGTGCGCGCCAGGATCCCCGCGGCGATCACGGCGCTCGCGCCGGTAAGCCTGCGATTGGCCCCCACGAACGGGCCGGCGACCACGGGCGCTCGAGCGAGCGCCGGCGCTGGAACCGGGAGCTCCATCCACTCGCGCAGGCGAACGCGCGGCTGCCATGGCCTCGCGTTCCGGATCGAGTTGAGCAGCATGAGGGCAAAGACGTCGACGCCCGCGACGATGATCAGCCAGGTAGCCAGCACGAAGCGGTGGTCAGAGATCCAGGCCGCGACGCCGCCGAGCACCAGGCCGACGATCGTGTTGAGGACCTGGCTGGCGGCCCACAGCGCGGACAGGCTGAGGTCGCGCGCGTTGCTGTCGGGGATGCTCATCACGCCCAGCACGCAGACGGTGACGAGCGCGATCCACAGACCGACCTCGACGATCCTGGGTATCGACCTGCGGATGGACGGCACGAACGTGGCCGCGACCATGCCCGTGAACAGAGCGATGCAGAACTGCAGCAGAAGCGGCGCGTCCACGCCATGAAAACGCCGCTGCAGTCGTGAGTATTGGCGGCGACCGGCCGATGGTTTTAAGGGACTTGTAAGCCACATTGGCCGCTCGGCGCGTTGTCTGGATAGCGCGGACGCTGACCCGCTCGGCGTCCACGCCTCTTCTTTCTGGGGTCAAATCGATGGCAGTTCTCTGGATCATCCTCGCCGCGACGATCGCACTCTCCATCCGAGCGGGCCTCTACGGCCGGCGGTGGAACATCGCCGAGTCCGAAGGCGAGGACGGCGCGGGCGACGGCTGGCTGATCGACACCTGCGCCAGGACGTTCATCCTCGTCCTCTTATCTCTTCTGGGTCTCCTGGCGCTGGGGCTGATGTACGGCAACGTGCTCGGCGCCATCCCCGTCGCGACCTAGACCGTCATACTCTCCGCGCCGGCTGGTCTGGCCGCAGGGGCGTAAAACGTGCCTCGTCACGGCCGTTTTGGCCCAATTCACATCGCTTGAGCCTAATTAACCCTCTTGCCGTGGGAGCAGTGGCCGCCCGTCCCTAGCTTGCCCCCGTCAATCCGCGCCGCCTGGGGTGGCGCTGAACGGGGGTACCTGTGCACTCACTTCGTCAGCTTCTCGCCAACATCCGATCGCGCCCGAAGGCGCATCTCGCCGTCCTCCTCGTCGCAGTCACGAACCACCTGGGCACCGTCGCCCTCGCCGCGGCGCCCGCGGTGCTGAGCGTCACCGCACCCGCCCGCTCGGCGTGCGGCCCGGACGCCATCTGCACCCCGCAGGCCGATGCGCTCCTCAACCCGAATCTCAGCCTGCCCGCGGGCACGGTCCTCTGCGGAGGCGACTCGGGACCTGCCGCCGCGTGCGCGACGGACGGTTCGGCGCCGGCGCCGGGCGCGTCGTCGACGCCCGCCGGACAGAGCGCATGCGCGCCGGTCTCCACCAAGGCCCTGCCCTCCGCCGTGGCGGCGTGCCGCGACGTCGCCCTCACGCCCGAGGCGCCCGCCGGCTCGTCCGGGGTTGGCGACCGGCCGGTGATCGCGCCCAGCGTGCCGGTCGACTCGCTCGGCACGCGTCCGCCCGACAAGGTGACGCTCGGCGCCGACGAGCAGAACGTGCGCGGCGGCAAGCCCGCCTTGCTCACAGCGACCGCGAGCGGCACCGTCACCGGGACCGACCGGGCGCTCGAGATCTTCGATCTGACCAGCGGGACCCTCGCCGGCGCGTGTGCCCAGGGCAGCCAGTGCTCGGTCGCCTACGCGGCCAAATCCGGGGTGCACGAGTTCGCAGCGTTCGTGACGCCGCCTGCAGCCGCGGCGCCGGATGGCTCGGTCGCGGTGGCTTCGAACCACGTGCGGGTCGGCTGGCTCGACAGCGGGGTCAGCGCCAGCCCCACCATCGTCGGTCCCGGCCAGCCGCTGACCGTCACCGTCACCTCCACGTTCGACGTCCGCGGCACGGGCCGGTGGCTGGAGATCTACGACCTGACCGCCGGCGCTCGGGTGACCTACTGCACACGGGGCACGTCATGCAGCACGACCATCAAGGAGCCGGCTGGCGGCGTCCATAAGATCGTCGGCTACATCACGGGCAAGCCGGAGGCGGTCTCGACATCGCTCTACCTCACCTGGCTCAAGGTCAGCCTTTCAGCGACATCCATCGGACCCAGGACGGGTGGCACCGTCCACCTCAAGGCGACCGCCAACGCGGACCTCACCAACACGCCGTGGGTGCTCGCCATCTACGACTCTGGCGGCCGCCTGATCGACCGCCCGTGCAAGACCGGCACCACCTGCGAGGTCACGGCGTGGATGGACGGCAAGAGCACACCCGCCTACACGGCGGTCATCGGCGCGCTCGCGGAGCAGAAGACAAGCCTGATCGGACGCATCGCCAACGCGGCCGGCGTCGTCGCCGGCCGGCCGTTGGTCGACATCCAGGCACGGTCGGCCACGGTCGAGCCGACCCACCTGCTGTGGGGCGTCGACTCCTGCAAGGCCTTCACCGGCGACCCCACGGGCGAGCTGTTCTACGCCGCGGCGAAGAAGCTTGGGACTCCCGACTTCTGGGGCCGCTACCTGACCGACACCGTCTGCCCGGGCATCAGCTCGGCCGAAGTCGCCCTGGCGGCCAGCTACCACATGGGCATCCTGCCGATCTACAACGACTACAACTGCGGCGACGTCTCCTACTACGACACCGGCCACGCCTACGCGGTCGCGGCCACGGCGGCGGCGCAGCGCCTCGGCATCCCACAGGGGCGCCTGATCGCGATCGACATCGAGCCGCCGGGCGACGCCTGCCCGGGAGCGGCCTACGTCGACTCCGGCTTCATCGAGGGCTGGTTCGACGGCATCAAGGAGGCTGGCTACGTCCCGGCCTACTACGGCAACGGCACCGCGGGCAGCGAGTTCGCGACCGCCTGGTGCTCGGCCGTCAGCGGCCGGCCGAACATCGCCACCGACTCCGACCTGTGGTCGTTCGAGCCGTCATTGCTCGGCTCGTTCTCCAAGGTCGCGGCGCCCGGCTTCGCACCGTTCGACACCGGATGCGCCGGCAACATGCTGATCTGGCAGTACGTACTGAGCGCCGGGGCCGTGGTCGACGTCGACCAGGACGAGGCGCTCTCCAGCGTCCCGCTCTGGTATCCGACCTGAGCTGAGCTAGCAGGCTCCCCCAAGCGGCGCCCGGGTGGCCAATACCGCCCGGGCGTTCTCGCTTTGACCCGGTTTATGACTCTTAACCGGAGGAGGGAATCGAATGGAACGCAGGGAAACAGAGATCGAACGTGACCCTGAGACGGGACGTGAGGTCGAGCGCCAGCGCCATGTCATGACCAATGACCCGGCGGCTCCTGGATCGTCCCGCACCGAGGTGGTGGAGAGGGCCAACTCCGGACGCCGGGCAATGGACTTCATCTACCTCGTGTTCGGGGTGATCATCGGCCTGATGCTGATCCGGATGGTGCTCAAGCTGCTCGGTGCGAATACGACCGCAGCGTTCACGCAGTGGATCTACAACGTGACCGACTTCTTCCTGGCGCCATTCCACAACGTGCTGCCGGCGATCGGGAACAACCACTCGCTCCTGGAGATGTCGGTGGTCGTGGCGATCCTGGTCTACGCGCTCCTCGCGTGGGTGCTGGCGCGCGTGATCCAGATCATCTTCTTCCGCGACGTGACCATCGCCCGCTGGGGGTTCTTCTAGACCGAACACCGCGAGCGCCGGCCGCGGCGGGCTACCGACCTCGTTGAAGCCCGCGAGCGCCGGCGTTCGCGTTTCTTGGCGGCCTAGCCCGCCCGCAGCCCCGGCTGCGCCGCCAGGTCGCGGATGTCCTGCACCTGGCGCGTGATCCACCGCGCGATGTCGCTCGTGCGCACGACCTCCCGCGCCCCCTCGTTGCGTCGCCGCTTCTCGTCCACGCCCATCACGATCGCCTGGTGCATCGCGTTGGCCGTGGCCTCGATGTCGAACGGGTTCACGGACAGGACGTGCTGGTGCAGCTCCTCGTGGGCGCCGACGTTCTCGGACAGCACGATCACACCGTCCGTGCGGTTGACGAGCGCGCCTTCCTTGGCGACCAGGTTCAGGCCGTCGTAGACGGAGTTGACCAGCAGGACGTCGAAGTTCCGCATCGCGGCCATCGCCTTGCGCACGCTCTCGCCGAGCTCGAGCCGCACCGGCTGCCACCCCGGGCCGCCGTACTGGGCGTTGATCCGCTGCACCGCCTGGCGCACCTTGCGCACGTAGTTCCGATACACGGCGACGTCCTGCCGGGACGGCTGCAGGAAGGCCCAGAACTGGACTCGGCCCTTGAGCTCGGGATGGTGGGCCAGCAGCTTCTCGTAGGCGAGGAAGCCGCGGACGATGTTCTTCGACGGGTCCGTGCGGTCGATGCGCACGATCAGGTGCTCGGGGCGCCAGCCGCGGAGCTTGCGCTCCTCGACCATCACGCCGTGCGAGTACGCGAGCCGGGTCGTGGACGCGATGTCGATCGAGATCGGATAGGCACGCGCGTAGACCACCCGCCCGTCGACGAGCACCGCTCGCTCCCGGTCGTCCACCGCGAGGCCGGCGTTCTCCTCGCACGTCATCAGGAAGTTGCGAACGTCGAGGCTCGTCTGGAAGCCGATGATGTCGCAGCCCAGAAGACCGAAGAGAATCGCGTCCCGCATCTCCCGGGGCAGCACCTTCCAGTACTGCGGCGTCGGCCAGGGGATGTGGACGAAGTGCTGGATGGTCGCGCCGTGCAGCTGCTCCCGGACCAGGCGCGGCACCAGGTACAGCTGGTAGTCGTGGACCATGACGAGGGGCCGGCCGGGCAGTCCTCGCGCCACTTCGACCACCTTGCGCGCGACCTGCCTGTTGACCTCGACGTAGCCGTTCTTCCACGCCCGGTGGATGCGCCCGTTGATCACAGGCTGGTTGGCGAGGTCCCACAGGTAGTGCTGGACGAACCACAGCACCGGGTTCGAGATGACCGAGTAGTACTGCTCGTACTGCTCGCGCGTCGGCGTGGCATAGTGCAGCCGGGTGGCCTCGCGGATGAGCGGCGCCTCCCAGCTTTCGCCGTGCTCCTTGATCAGCGACCGCTCGCCCTCGGTGCGCGCGCAGGCCACCCAGTCGGCGCCCGCAACCTCGGCGAACGTCAGCAGCGCGGTGACGACGCCGCCCGCGCCTCGCGTGAAGCCGCCCTCGGGGCGAGGCTCGTGTGGCGCCCGGTTGGCGACGACGATCGCGGAGGTGTGCGGCAGCGTCCGCGTGACGTAGCCCCGCAGCGACGTGCCCGGACGCCGGCGCTCGACGCTGTCCAGGAACGGACTCTCAGGGTTGCTCATCGCGACCATCAAGTGGGCGTGGGGCTCGGTGGGGGTGACGGTGACGGCTTCGGCGATGGCGAAGGCGAAGGAGAGGGCAGCACCGACGGCGTGCCCGAAGGCGAGGGCGAAGGTGACGGTGACGGGCTCGGCGTCGGCGATGGCGTCGGGCACGTGCCCGGCAGGAAGGGACTCGGGCCGCCCGAGCAACCCACCAGCCCAGCTGGGCGCTGGTACCAGTTGCGCATGTTGCCCGGCAGCGCATTGACGAACCGACGCATGATCGTCAGGCCGACGTTCTCACCGTAGGCGCGGATCAGGCCGCCTTTGCCGTTCGGGCCGGTGTTCCCCACCCACACGCCCACGACGATGTCCGGGTTGTAGGCCATGATCCACGAGTCCGGGATCCCGCCCTTGCCGTTGTCGCTGGTGCCGGTCTTGCTCGCCATCTGGCGGTTCCAGCCGAAACCCCACGTGTTCTGGTAGTCCTTCAGCACGCCGGACATCAGGTAGGCCTCGGCCGGCGTGAGCACGGTGTTGCTCTGTGGGTTCTCGTACTTGAAGACGGTGTGCCCGCTCGAGTCCTGTACCTCGTTGATCGCGTGCAGGTCTACGCGCTGGCCCTGGTTGGCAAACGTCTCGTAGCCCTGCACATGCTCGAACAGCGTCACGTCGCTGGCGCCGATCGCGGTCGAGAGGTAGGGCTGGAGCTGGCTCTTGATTCCCATGGCGTGGGCGAGGTCGATGACGTTCTGGATCCCCTCCATCTGGCCGACCTGGACCGCCGGGATGTTGCGTGAGTAGAGGATGGCCATCCGCGCGGGGATGTCGCCCATGCCGCCGTTGTCGAAGTCCATGGGCCTGTAGCCGTTGAAGTTGGTAGGGCGGTCGTGGAGGATCGTCGCCCACGTGATCTTGTGATCGCGCAGCGCCGCCTCGTAGACGTACGGCTTGAAGGACGACCCGGGCTGGCGCTTGGAGAGCACGACGTCGAACTGGCCGCCGATGGAGTCGTTGCCGTAATCGGCGGAGCCGACCCAGGCCAGGATGTCGCCGTTCTTCGGGTTCGCGGCCAGCATCGCGGAGTTGTTCACGTCCAGGGACGAGAGATCCTGCACGCCGTTCGCCACGGCGCTCATCGCGACCTGCTGGATGCCGAGGTCGAGCGTGGTGCGGACGACGATGCCGCCCTGCTGCACCGCCGCCGAGCCGAAGGTGGTCTCGAGCTGGGAGAGGACGTAGTCGACGAAGTGCGGCGCCTTGCTCTGCCGCGCGCTGGCCTGGATCTGGAGCTCTGACTTGACGTCCTCGTCCGCCGCCTTGTCGGCGTCGGCCTGGTCGATCGCCTTGGTCTCGACCATGCCGCGCAGAACATAGAGCTCACGGTCGTATGCGAGGTCGTAGTGCTGCTTGGGGTCATAGGCGGCGGGCGCCTGGATCAGGCCGGCGAGAAAGGCGGCCTGCGCGACAGTCAGGTCCTTTGCGTCCTTATTGAAGTACGTCTTCGCCGCGGCACCGACGCCGTACGCGCCGTGGCCGAAGTAGACGCGGTTGAGGTACATGCCGAGGATCTGGTCCTTGGAGTAGCGCTGCTCCAGCGCCACCGCGAGCACGACCTCCTGGACCTTGCGCGTGATCGAACGCTCGGGCGTGAGGAGCTGGATCTTCACCAGCTGCTGGGTGATGGTGCTGCCGCCCTGGTTGACGCCGCGCGACGTGAGGTCGACCCACGCCGCGCGCGCGATGGATGTCGGATCCACCGCGCCGTGGTTGTAGAAGTTGCGGTCCTCGGCCGCCATCACCGCCTTGGGCGCGTACGGCCCCATCTGCTGCAGCGTGAGCGTCACGTGGTAGTGGCCGGCCGGACTCCAGTCCTCGATCAGCTTGCCGTTGCGGTCCTGGACGATGACGTCGCCGGCCGCGAGCACGTTCTGGCTAGGGTCGGGCAGGTCCTTGATCGCCCATAGGACGTAGAAGGTGGTGGCGAGAAAGAAGGCGCCCAGCGCGGCGGCGATCCAGGCCTTTTTTGCCCAGAGCCAAGCCACCGGGCGAGTCAAGATCATGGCCACCCTTCACGCTCCTCCTCCGAGCGCTCAGATGGGAGCCAAAAGTCCGCTCTCGAGCGCTACGTCAACACAACGCAGCCTGGATTCGGGCTACCCGAGAAACCGGTTTAGCTGAATTCGACCGCTATGTACGCGTAGCCGTTCGATGCAACCACCCAGGCGGTGGCCACGTAGTGGTACGGACCCATGATGTTGGCGTAGTGCTCGGGGCTGTTCATGAACATCGTGTTGAGCTGGGCGTCGTTGACGCCCTTCGACCAGTAGCCGATGTTCTCACCCGCCCGGTTGCCGATGCGACAGGTGAGGTCGACCTGGGGCCCGTTGGTGTGCGACAGGTAACCCTGGGCCGCGATGCGACGCGCGTTCGCCGCCGCCACGTTGTAGAGGCACCCGTTCCAGCTCAGTGGAGGGAGTCCGCGCGAAGCGCGGTCCTGGTTGATCAGGACCTGCTGCCGGGAGCCGATGACGATGGACGCCGGCCGCGTGCCTGCTGGTGATGCCCCGCCTGAGGGCGGAGCCGTCGTAGGACGAGGGCTCGGGCTTGGGCTCGGCGCCGGGATGACGTGTGGCGGGTCGGCCTGGGGGTCGCCGGTGTCGGCGGCGATGAGCAAGCCCGCCTGTCGCGATGCGGCCAGCCCGGCGTGGTTGGTCGTTGGCCGGTGCGCGGCGTAGACCGCGCCGGCGCCGACGAAGACGGCCAGGACGAAAAGGGCCGAGACCCATGCCACCACCCGCACGCCGGTCGAGTCTGGTCATCGACGGCGGCGATCCGCGGTAGAGGTGGTTAAGCCTTGTAAAAGAGACTCCGAGCTAGTCGGGGAGGCGGCTCTTGAGGCGCTCGAAGCCGAGGACCAGGTAGGTCTCCGCCGTCCGATGCCAGCCCGGCTTCTGCATCCACATCGCCGTCATGGCGCGCAGGGCAAACTGCAGAGCCTCGTAGACCTGGAACCGCTGCAGCGTCGCGTGGGGGCGCAGCTCGCGGTAACGCCGGAGGAACCGTACGCGCGCCTCCTCGGCGGCCACGGAATCCTTCCAGTCGCGAGGTCGCGAAGGCAGCATGTAGGCGCAGAACTTGCCCAGGTCGTAGCTCGTCTCAGCGGTCGCGTAGTAATCGAAGTCGAGCAGCGTGTAGCCGCCGTTGTGAAACATGAACTGGTCGTACTTCAGGTCGCCATGTGTGGGAAGCAGCTCTTCCTCGGGGGTCTTCTGCACGCGATCGCGCATGTGCGTGATCAGATCGTTCAGCAGGAAGTGACCCTCCGGGTGAACGTAGGCCATCTTCTCCGCGACCCTGTCGAGCCGCGCCAGCTCGGCGTCGATTGTGATCTGCTCGTCGCTCTCGACCCGCGCTTCGTGAATCACGGCCAGAGCATCCGCCGCCGCCTCGGGGAGCTGATCGAACTCCGCGCGCGTCCGGTTGCCGCCAATGGGCTTGCCACGAACGCCTTCTTCGATAAGCATGCCGAGGTCCTCGACATAACCGAGCGGCCGCGGCAGGCTCATGTATCCCGGGTAGCGCGCCGAGGCCTGCCAGAGCCCTTCCACGATGCGGGTCGTGCGCAGGCCACGACTGCCCGGCTGCACCTTGCCGAAGATGGTCATCGGCACGCCTTCGACGTCGATGTTATAGCGAAGGATCGCGCCGACCTCAGGTAGATAGCGGACACGCTCGATCTCGATGCGCTCGGCCGCCCGCACGACGGCATCGTGCTCGTCCAAGCCGAAGAGCACCGCCGCCATGCGGACCGGGTCATTGGCCTCGGGCAGGCCTGGCATCGAAGGGTCGTACGGGTAGTACCAGTAGGCGTGCCAGGTTTCGGGGAACAGCTTCGGATAGCCCACGCCATTGATGGGATCGCACGGGTTGCCCGCGCCGTGGCGCATCAGGCGTGAGCTGAGCACCTCCCAGTCGTCTGCGTTCAAGGCGCCTCGGGCGACGAGCCTCAAGCTGCGCTCTTCCCCGTCCTTATATATGTCGACGGCGAAGACCGACCAGTAGGAATGGGGCGGATCGACCCTGTCTACGCGGTGGCGAATCTCCTGGATTTGCCAGCCGGTTCCGGCCAGGGTCTCTTCCACGAACGCGACCACCGACTCATCTCCGGTGGCGGCCCCCATGGTTACTAGCGAGGCAGTTGGCGTTCCCATTTCAAGCGTATTGCCCAGATAGGGAACGCTGAGCGGGGCGTCCTACGACATACCCCCGGGGCTGCGGGGTCCGTGTCGAAGGGATGGCGGCGAGGCAATCGCTCATTTCCACGTGGAGGTGGGCATTTGGAAGCGGTAGGGACTTATTTGTCGAGCCTGCCCTCGCACGCGAGGCGGCTCATAGTCAGCGCACTTGTCCTCTTAGCCGGACTGCTCCTGATGCTGGCCCGCACGTCGCC
>JBKPCW010000230.1:0-2434 GCA_046727555.1 Candidatus Dormiibacterota bacterium
ACGCTCAACCGCCGCGCCGCGGAGTCGGACCTGGTCATCTACGTCAACCTCACGCTGGTCCCGATGGACGGCGGCCACAACTCGATGTCCACCGGCCTCGCCTCATATCGCGGCATCCGCGCGCACCACAACGTCAAGACGTTGCTCGGCTCGCGCTCCTACATGAACCCTCCCGACTCAGCGCTGCACCACTCCTGCATCCGCCAGGGCCAGCTGATCGAGGACACGGTGCGCGTCTTCCACATCGAGACGACGGTCAACAACCACGCCTTCCCCGCGATCGCGAACTTCATGCAGAAGCGCGAGACCGACTGGACGGCCCAGGACCAGGCGATGTTCCTCGCCACCAAGCAGATGACGGACATCGCGCCGCCGGCCTTCAAGCGCAACGTCTTCCACGCCATGCGCGCGCCCTATGGGCTGACCGCGGTCCACGCCGGTCAGGTCGACGCCGTGCACGACAAGACCCTCGACGCGGTCAACCGCCAGATCGCGGTCCGGGTCGAGGGGCAGACCGACATCGTCACCATCGGCGTGCCCTACCTCGGTCCCTACAACGTCAACGCCCCCATGAACCCTGTCCTGGTCCTGTGCATGGGCGCCGGCTACCTGTTCAACTTCTACCGCCACAAGCCGGTGCTGCGGAAGGGCGGGGTGCTGATCCTCACCCACCCGTGCCGGTACGAGTTCGACGCGGTCCAGCACCCGAGCTACATCGACTTCTACGACGAGGTGCTGGCCGACACCAAGGACCCGGCCGAGATCGAGCGCAAGTACGAGCTGAGGTTTGCCGAGGACCCCTGGTTCCGGCAGCTCTACCGCCGCTCGCACGCCTACCACGGCGCGCATCCGTTCTACGCCCTCTACTGGGCCGCCCACGCCATGGAGCACGCCGGCGAAATCATCATCGTCGGGGGAGACCGCGAGGTGGTGCATCATCTAGGGCTCAAATGCGCGACCACGCTGGAGGACGCTTTCGAGATGGCCGAGCAGACCGTCGGCCGCTACCCGAGCGTCACGCACCTGCGAACGCCGCCAATCATGCTCTGTGAGGTCGAATAGATGAATCGCGCCACCGTTCTCGCCTCCGTCCTCCTGCTCGCCGCGTGCGGCGGCTCGTCCGGTGGTGGGGGCGGCAACGCGCCGCAGGAAACCTCGGCCGAGACCGTCGCCTCCAACTCGTCCGACTTCTCCGGCCTGACCAAGTGCCCCGAGAGCGGCTCGTGGGACAACTACCTGAAGGCCGAGCAGACGAAGGACCCGAGCCAGTACTCGAGCGACAAGACCGACTGGGACAACCTGAAGGCCGCCGGCGCGAACGACAGTTACGTCGCCGTCTACGCCGACAGCTCCTCGAGCTGCGGCAACTTCGGCACGGACCAGCCTTCGGGCAAGGTCGTCGACGTCTACGCGGTCCGGTTCAAGGAGCAGTCGGCGGCGGCGGACAACTTCAAGACCAACTCCAAGGACTTCCATCTCAGCGACTCCGACCTGCAGAACATCCAGGCAGCCGGCGGCAAGGTCGCGCAGGGCGACGCCACCGGCCTCGGCACGAACTCGATCGCCGTCTCGCTCAGTCTCGCCGGGACGACGTTCTACATCGCCTTCTGGCAGAACAAGAAGTTCGAGGTGGCGATGATCGCCTACAACGTCCCGGTCACCGACGGGGAGGCCGCGGCCAAGAAGGTCAACGGCCGGATCAGCTAGTGGCCTGGTACTCGGAAGGCCCGCTGACGAGGCTGATCGACGTCGCGGGCCGCGCGGCCGGTGACGTCGCGCGTGTCAGGCGCGCCTGGCACTGGGACACGCCGCGGCCCCACACCTGGCCCTAGCGTGGCGCCGTCGTACCACCGCCCGCAAGCGACCTCGGGTGGGCACGGGTCGAGCCCGTGCGCTCGATCCGCTACCTGATTCAGCACACCCTGCTCCTTCCCTTCACGAAGGCGATGGTCGACCCCAAGATCGAGGGTCGGGAGTGGGTGAGGGAGCTCAAGCGGCCGGTCATCTTCGCCGCCAACCATTCGAGCCACGCCGACACGTCGCTGATCCTGTACTCGCTCACGGACCAGGCGCGCGACCGGACCGTCGTCGCCGCGGCGGCCGACTACTGGTTCAAGCACCCGCTCCTGGGCAACATCGTCAGCCTCTTCCTCAACACGTTCCCGTTCTCGCGCACCGGCGGGGCGCAGGGCCAGCTGCACAGCTCGAGCCAGCTGCTGAAGTCGGGCTGGAACCTCGTGCTCTTTCCTGAGGGCAGCCGTTCGCCGGACGGCCGCATCCAGGAGTTCAAGCCCGGCGTTGGCTTTCTCGCCAGGGAGACCGGGACTCCGGTCGTCCCCCTGCACATCCAGGGCGCCTACCAGGTCATGCCGCGCCACCAACCGCTGCCCGTGCCGGGCAAGGTGCGCGTGCGCATCGGCAAGCCGATGACTCC
>JBKPCW010000231.1:0-5512 GCA_046727555.1 Candidatus Dormiibacterota bacterium
GTCGCGGGCGACATCTTCGGCTGGGGCGTCATCTACGCCCTACACGCGCGGTCGTGCATCGAGCGCGGGCGCGCCTGGCAGGCCGAGCACTACGTCGGCTCGGTGCGCGACCACGCCCTCTCGCTGGCCTGCCTGCGCGAAGGCGTGCAGGCGGTGCAGGCGCGCGGATACGACGACCTTTCCGCCGAGACCCTCGCTCGATTCGCCAATGCCCACGTCACCGCTGCCGAGCCGGGAGCGCTCCGGGCGGCTCTGGCCGCATCGGTCGCCGCGCTTACGCGTGAGGGCGAGGAGGCGCGCCTACCGCACGCGGAGACGGTGAGGGAGCGCCTGGCGGAGCTTCTCCGACCCGCCTAATCGTTTCGGGAGTGGAAGAACCAGCGCTCCTTGACCGTTGTCCGCTCTTCCCCGAAGCCCGGCCGCGACTCGGCGCCGAAGAGCCCCATGACGATGCAGGACAGGGCCAGCAGCGCGAGCGCGGTCGGCAGGTACCACGCCGGGTCCATGTCCGCACAGTACGACGGCAGGCGACGGATGTCCACGCTGCGAGGGACCAAACGACCCTGGTTTGGGCGGCGACGAAGTGGCCTCATGGACGCTGGAGGTAAAGCCCATGAACACCCTCGTCATCTACGAGTCGCAGTTCGGGAACACCAGGCACGTCGCCGAGCTCATCGGCCGCCGGCTCGAGGCACACGGAACGGTTCGCATCGCGCCCATCGCCGAGTACGAGCCCGGATTCCAGGCCGGCGTCGACCTCGTGCTCGTAGGGGCGCCGACCCAGGCCCACGGCATGACCGAGGCAATGCGCCGCTTCGTCGAGTCGTTCGAGGCCGGGACGAACGGGACCGCCGCCGCGGCGTTCGACACCCGCATCAAAGGCCCGCTATTCCTCTGGGGCTCCGCGGGACGTGAGATCTCGGTCCGCCTGGAGCGCCACGGGTTCCGGCTCCTCGCCGAGCCCGAAAGCTTCCTCGTCACCATGAGCAAGGAGCCTGTTCTCCACGACGGCGAAGAGGAGCACGCCCGAGCGTGGGCAGATGCGCTCGCGGCGAAGGTGCCGGTCGCCGTCTAGCCGAAACCGAATAGCGCGGGCCCGCCCGAGGTTCCTCTCGGTGTATGAGCACCTATGGCGATTTCAACCGCGACCTGGTCGAGGACGTGCGCAAGCACGGCAAGCCGACGGGCGGGCCCTTCCTCGGCCGCAACGTCCTCATCCTCACCACGAAGGGGGCGAAGTCGGGTGAGGAGCGCACCACCCCTGTCGTCTACACCTGGGACAAGGGCCACCACGTGATCGTCGCCTCCAAGGGCGGCGCGCCGACTCACCCGTCCTGGTACCACAACCTGCGCACCCATCCCACGGTCACGGTCGAGGCCGAGGGCAAGAAGTTCAAGGCCCACGCCAGGGTCGTCGGCGACGAGGACTACGAGCGCCTGTACAAGCAGCACGCCGACCTGAACCCCGGCTTCTGGGACTACCGGCAGAAGACGAGCCGGAAGATCCCGGTGATCGTCCTGGAGCCGGTCGAAAAGGGCAAGTCCGCTTAAGCGATCAACACCCGGCGAACTCTGGAGTAACCTTCGCCGGGTGCCCGATTTGAGCCATCTCTGGCAGCGTTTTCTCCTCGCCAGCGCCCTGGTCTTCGGCCTCGCGCTGGGCGTCGGCGCGACGGTCTTCGGCTACAGCAACACCGCCCCGGTCAGCCTGGGATGGTCGATCTTCCACCTCAACGGAGTTCCCTTGTGGGCCGTGGTCCTGGTGCCGCTGGGCCTCGTCCTGGTCGCCGGCACGCTCTTCCACTGGTTCAACAGCCTCCACCACTTCAGCGAGCACATGCGCCACCGCCGCCGGGTCCACGAGCTCGAGGCCGAGGTCACCTCCCTGCGCAAGCACCTCGACGAGCTCCTCCAGATGCCCGGCCACGCAGAGACGGCGACCGTCGCGGCGGAGCCGGAACCCGAGCCGGAGCCGGCGCCTCCACCAACGTTGCCCGAAGCGGTACCGTCGAACGGGGAGGAGAAGGCGGAGAAGAAGTCGCGCAAGCCCAAGCCGGTGGTCGTGTCGACCAACGGGTCGGCCGACGGCGACGTGGAGTCGCAGACCGACACAGCGCCCGAGATCGCGCCCACCGCCGGCAGCTGATGAAGCAGTCCGAGCGCCCGGACCTTGCCTACCGGCGCCGCGCCGGGCGCCTTGTCGTCCCGTCGGAGCAGGCGCCGGCCGACCGGATGCTGCTCGAACGCAGCGCCATCGAGGAGCTCAGCCATCACGCCGACCCGTGGCGCGTGCTGCGCATCCTTTCCGAGTTCGTCGAGGGATTCGACGCCCTCAACGAGGTCGGGCCGGCGGTAACCGTCTTCGGCTCGGCCCGAACCAAAAGGACCGACCCCTTCTACCGGTCCGCCGAGCAGCTCGGCCGCGCCCTCGCGCAGCGCGGCTTCGCGGTCATCACCGGCGGCGGGCCGGGCCTCATGGAGGCGGCCAACAAGGGCTGCCACGATGCGGGCGGGCTGTCGGTCGGCTGCAACATCGAGCTGCCGCACGAGCAGTCGCTCAACTCCTACGTCGACCTCGGCGTCGAGTTCCGCTACTTCTTCGTGCGCAAGAACATGTTCGTCAAGTACGCGCGCGGCTTCGTCATCTTTCCTGGCGGTTTCGGCACGCTCGATGAGCTCTTCGAGTCGCTCACGCTGGCGCAGACCGGCAAGATCGAGCACTTTCCGATCGTGCTCTTCGGGTCGCGGTACTGGATCGGGTTGCTCGACTGGCTGAAGGAACAAGTCCTCGGCGCGGACGCGATCGCGCCCGAGGACCTGCAGCTCATGACGTTGACCGACGACCCCGAGGAGGCGGCGGAGATGGCCACCCGGCCTTTGCCTGTAACGGTGTCGGACCGCCCTCGTGAACAGACCGGCGAGCCCAAGGCGGACGCCCGATAGACCCGCTCGACCTCTACTTCCTGACCGACGGTGGTCAGACGGCGGACGCGGTGGCGCAGCGGCTGGCCTCGTTCCTCGACGGCGCGACGAAGACGCTCGATGTGGCGATCTACGACCTGCGTCTCGCCGATGCGCCCGCAACCACCCTGCTCAGCTCCTTCGCCGCCGCCGTCACGCGCGGCGTCGCCGTGCGTCTGATCTTCAACCAGGACCACGCGCTGACTATCCCCGTGCCTCCGCCGCCGGAGATCGACTGGGCGTTCGTCGACCGTTTGAAGGCCGCCGGCGTGCAGATCAAGCCCGTGCCCGGTGTGCCGGACCTGATGCATCACAAGTTCGTCATCCGCGACGGCGACGCGGTCCTGACCGGCTCGACGAACTGGACCAACGACTCGTGGAACCGCGAGGAGAACGTCATGCTCAGCGTCCAGTCGGGCGAGCTCGCGCGCGACTACGCGCTCGACTTCGAGGGGCTCTGGGAAAAGCCTGTCGTCGCCATTTCGGGCCGCGTCTCGGCGCCCTGGCTCGACCTGGCCGACGGCACGCGCGCGCGTCCTTACTTCTGCCCGGGACGCAGCCTCAAGCTCGTGCACGCGATGTCCCGCTCCATCGCGTCCGCCGAGAAGCGCCTGCGCATCTGCTCGCCCGTGATCACGTCGGGCCCCATCCTCGGCACGCTCGCCGAGGTGGTGGACCAGGCCAGGGTGCAGATCGCCGGTGTGTACGATGCGACGCAGATGGACGAGGTGCAGCGCCAGTGGTCGACGCAGCAGGGCGCGGCCTGGAAGATCGGCGCGTTCCACAGCATCACGGCCGGCGCGCGGTTCGGAGCCAAGCGGTCGACGCCCTATGCGTCCGGCTCGGTGCACGACTTCATGCACGCCAAGATCCTGGTCGCCGATGAGTACGTGTACATCGGCAGCTTCAACCTGTCGCACAGCGGTGAGAGCAACGCCGAGAACGTGATCCAGATCGAGAGCCAGGTCCTGGCGGACACGTGCTCCGCGTACGTCGACCGCGTCGCCGCGCGATACGGCGGACCGCCGCTTCAAGTCACACCCTGACCACGCGGGCTCGCGTCCTGTGGGTCGCCGCGGCGGCCACGGCCATCGTCGCCGTCGTCGCCCTCTGGCTGGCGCCTCGCTTCCAACCCGTCACGGGAACTCTGGTCGTGATCGCCGCAGGCCGGTCGGCCACCACACTGCCGGCCGCGAGCTTGATGCTGGGCCAGGGCGGGTCGTGGTCGGCCGTCGGCAGCGTGTCCGGTGAGGTGCCGGCCGCGCCGGACCAGCGCCAGCTGCTCGAGGTCGCCCTGCCCGCGGGGACCTACCAGGGCGTGCGGGTCGGCGACGCCATCGAGCCCGTGACCGTCGTCATCACCGCCGGCCAGGTCGAGCCGCTTCTGCTCGGCATCGAAGGCGGCAGGCTGATCCCCGGCGCCGCGTACGCCGGCAACGACGACGTCAACCTGGGCCTGGGCGAGCTCGCGGGCAAGTTCGTGCCCATGCCCGCCTTTTCACTCACCGACCAGCAGGGCCGTCCGTTCACCCTCGACTCCCTCGCGGGCAAGGACGTCGTCATCGCGGCCTTTCACACCACGTGCCACGAGACCTGTCCGCTCTACACGGCGCTCTTTCTACAGCTCGCGAAGCAGAAGCGCAGCTCGGTCGAGCTGGTCGAGGTGACGACCGACCCCGTCACCGACACGCCTTCGGTTCTTGCCGCGTACGCAAGGCAGGCCGGCGCCACCTGGACATTCGCGACCGGGGCGTCCGACCAGGTGGCGGCGTTCTGGAAGCCGTTCGGGGTCGAGCTCGCGACGGGCGACAGCCACACCTCGACGCTGGCTCTGCTCGACCGCCACGGCTACGTCCGCCTCGTTTACAGGGGCGTGCCCAACGTCGGCCACGACATCCCTCCCTCGCTCGCGAGCACGCTGAGCGCGAAAGGTCTCGCCGAGCTCGCCTCCGGGGGCGACGGGTGGGGCGCGCCCGACGTCTTGCAGGCGCTAAGCACCATTGCACGCGGCGAACCATCACCGGCCGCCGCCGGCGGGGCCGCGCCGGATTTCACGCTCAGGTCGACCGACGGCACGGCGGTGCGGCTGGCGGACCTGCGGGGCAAGCCGCTGGCGATCAACTTCTGGGGCACCTACTGCCCGCCCTGCCGCGCCGAGCTGCCCATGCTCCACAGCGCGGTGCCGCGCGCCGGCGTCAGGCTCGTGCTGATCAACGAAGCCGAGACCGGTGATCAGGTGCGCGCTTTCCTGCAGCGCGTCGGAGTCGACCAGCCGTCCCTTCTGGATCCGGATCTGGCGGTCGGCCGTGCGTACGGTCTGTCGGCGCTGCCGATGACGATCTTCATCCGCTCCGACGGGACGATCGACCGCCGCCAGGTCGGGCAGCTCGACGACCGCGTCCTGGCCGCGGAGCTGTCGATCCTGGCGAGTCAGTAGAGTTTCCTGCGAATGCTCTCCGTCGTTGCTTTTCGACGCCTTGCGTTCACGACCGCCTTCTTCGCCTACCTGCAGATCGCCCTCGGCGGCGTGGTGAGAGTCACTGGTTCAGGT